>JBIIIX010000167.1:0-6655 GCA_044234415.1 Cyanobium sp. | reverse complement strand
CGCTCAGCACCACCGCGCTCACCAAAACGGTCCGCGCCAGGGGAGCGCTCAGCGGCGCCTCGCTCACGCAGGCCGCCCCGGCGGTCCGCAAAGCTGCCGCGGCGCTCCGCGAAGCTGCCCCGGCGCTCGGCGAAGCTGCCGCGCCGCTCCCCCGACGCCCCGAAGTCCCGGCGCGGGCCGTCGCGGAAGCTGCCGCGACCACTCGCCCCCGCACCGGGGCGATCCGGGCGGCTCCCATCCCGTGCGCCAGGCCCCGCAGGGCGATCCCCAGCGGCGCCGACGCCAGGACGGCGACCGCGCAGGCCGGCTCCGCCCCAGCGGCTCGCTCCTCCGGCTCCAAACGGACGCTCCTGGGGCCCGGAGCGACGTCGCTCGCCGGGGCGCCCTTCGGCGGGCGATCCGCCCCTCCCCTCCGGACGCCGCTGCCCTGAGCGGTCGGATGAGCGATCGGGCATCCGCTCAAAGCGGCGGTCGGCCGGCCCATCGGAGCGGCGATCAGATGGGTGGCTCATGGACAGGGGGGTGCGGAGTGGGCTCGGTCTTCTCAAGGTGATCCAACAACGCGGCCAGCCGTGGGGGATCCTGCAAAAAGAGCCATCCCAGCATCGTCTCAAATCCTGTGGCCTGTCCGTACCGGGCAGGGTCACCGCGGCGGGGTCCCCGGCCAGCCCGGTTGCGGCCGCGCCGCACCAGATCCTGTTCCCGCGGGGTGAGCAGGGGCTCCAGCCGGGAGAGGGCTTCGGCCTGGGCCTCCGCCCTCACCTGGCCCACCACGGCGCGATGAAGATCGACGCCTCGCCCCGGCTGGCGGCACTGCCGTAACCGCTGGTGCAGTTCCCAGATGGCATCGCCGAGCCAGGCGAGCTGCAGGGGGCCGAGCTGCTCAGAACCCGCCTGGGGTGGCACACCAGCTAACCAGCCCGTTGCCGAAGCGGCTTCAGGCGGCCTTGAGCAGGCCAAGGGCGGTGTCGAGATCGGGTTGCAAATGCAGAAACTCCTCAAGGCGAACCAGCTTCACGGTTTGCACCACGCGGGCGTTGCCCACGATCAAGAAGGGTGCGGCGCTCGTGTTGCGGTCTTTCGCGAGTTGCACCAAGGCTCCCAAGCCGGAGGAATCCAGGAAATCGATCCGGCTCAGATCGAGCACGATCGGCTCTGTGGGGTCGGAGATGCGCTCGGAGAGGAAGGCGCTGAACTGTTTGTCGGAATAGGCATCCAGCTGCCCGGTGAAGCTGAACAGCAGGCATTGAGGCTGACGCTCGCAGCCTCCGCGTAGGGATACGGTCAGTCGCTGCAGGTCGTTGATCGATCCAGCCCCCGGCATGGCACTCGGCGTGAAGTGTAGGGAGCGTGGCGCATCCTGCAGAACTCGACACAAAAGCCCATCGACACGCCCAGACAGGGGGTCAACGTCGCTGCAACATCAAGGCCACGAAGCGGCCGAAATGGTGGTCGGCGTCGTGGGGGCCGGGGCTCGCCTCCGGGTGGTACTGGACGCCGAACACCGGTTGGTCCCGCAGGGCAAGGGCCGCCACGGTGCGGTCATTGAGGTTGAGATGGGTGATCTCCACCCGCTCCGCCGCGAGCGAATCGGGATCGAGGGCGAAGCCGTGGTTTTGGCTGGTGATCTCCACGTTGCCGTCGCGGCCGCAGGGGTGATTAAGCCCGCGGTGTCCGTAACTCAGCTTGTAGGTCGTCCCGCCCAACGCCAGGCCCAGAATTTGATGCCCCAGGCAGATGCCGAAGATGGGCAGGCCGGGATCCTGCAACAACTCCCGGGTGAGGGAGATGCCCGATTCCACGGCGGCCGGATCGCCGGGGCCATTGGAGAGGAACACCCCTTCCGGCCGCTCCGCCAGCACCACCTCCGCCGAGACATCGGCGGGAAGCACCGTGACTTCGCAGCCATGGGCCACGAGCCGATCCAGGATCGCCCGCTTGATGCCGAAATCGATCGCCACCACCCGATAGGGCCGTTCCGGAAGAGCGCGGATGCGGGTGTCGAAGCTGGCGGCGCTGAGGCTGCTCCAGCGGTAGGGCTCGCGGGTGCTGACGCTGGCGGCCAGGTTCAGCCCCTGCATCGAGGGTGCTTCGCGCACCAGGGCCAGCAGCTCGGCAGGGGAGCGGCCATCGCTGCAGATCGCCCCGTTGATGGCGCCTCCCTCGCGCAGGTGGCGCACGAGGGCCCGGGTGTCGACACCGCGGATGCCCACCACGCCGTGGCGCCGCAACCACTGCTCCAGCTCCTCCTCCGCCCGCCAGTTGCTGGCGCGGGGCGCCAGCTGGCGTGCGATCACGCCCCGCACATAGGGGTGATCCGCCTCCTGGTCGTCCGGATTCACGCCCGTGTTGCCCAGCTCCGGATAGGTGAAGACCACCAGTTGTCCGGCGTAGCTGGGATCGGTCATCACCTCCTGATACCCGGTCATGCCCGTGTTGAACACCACCTCTCCCATGGCCAGGCCCCGGGCGCCGAACGATTCGCCGCGCAGCAGGGTGCCATCGGCGAGCACCAACTGGGCGTTTCGGGCTGGGGTGGTCAAAACCGGAGGGCTGCTGGACTGATCATCCCGCAGCAACCGGGCCGAGTTGAGCCCGCAGTGCTTCAAGGCGCCGCCAGGGCTCCCCAGTCCCCAGGGCCTCCCGGACCCGTGGTACCGCCGCGGCGATGCTGGGCGCCGCCCCCGCCGCCCAGAGCACCAGGGCTGTGTTGAGGATCACCACATCCCGCTGAGGGCGGCTGCCGCCGCCCCGCAACACCGCCTCAAGGATGGCGGCGTTGGTGGCCACATCGCCACCGCGCAGCGCCTCATTCGGCGCCACGTCGAGATCGAGGGCCGCCGGATCCAGGGATTCGGCGTGAATGCGGCCCTGATCGAGCAGCCGTAACGCGTTGACGCCCGCCAAGGAGGCCTCATCCAGCCCGCCGCAGCCATGAACCACAACGGCGCGGCGCAGGCCCAGGTGGGCCAGGGCCTCCGCCATCGGGTCGAGCAACTCAGGCCGTGCCACCCCAAGCACCTGGGCCTCCGGTTGCAACGGGTTCACCAGCGGGCCCAGCTGGTTAAACAACGTGCGCACCCCCAGGCTGCGACGCAATCCCGCCAGGTTCACCAGGGCCGGATGCCAGGCCGGGGCGAACAGGAAGCTCACGCCCACCCGCGGCAGGGCCGCCACCACCTCCGCGGCGGGAGCGCTGAGCCGCAGCCCGAGCCGCTCCAGCACATCGGCGGATCCCACTCTGCCGCTGGCGCTGCGGTTGCCATGCTTGGCCACCTTTGCCCCGCAAGCCGCGGCGGTGAACGCCACGGCGGTGGAGATGTTGAAGCTGTCGGCCCCGTCGCCGCCGGTGCCACAGGTATCCACCAACCCCATCGGCGGCCGTTCACACGGCAGGGGAGAGGCCTGGCGCAAAGGGCGAGCCATCGCCGCCAGCTCCCCGCCGTCCAGGGGGCTCAGCCGCAGGGCAGCCAGGAAGGCTCCGGTTTGGACCGGTTCCAGCTGCTGGTCCAGCCAGCCGCGCATCAGTTGTTCGGCGCCGTCGGCCCCGAGGCGCCCACCCTGGAGCAATCGCTCCAGCAGGGCGGGCCAGGCGAGTGGTTCTGCCATCACTGCAGAGGCGGGCTGTTGCAGCCTAGGGAACCCCCAAATGCCGGCCCGAGGGCAGGAAGCCGAGGCTGGGCCAGGGCCGTGGGGCGTGATCGGAGCGCCACGCCCCACGGCGATAACGGGTGCGTTCTTGGCCGCGCCGGTGGATGCTCCCTGGCAAACGCGGTCGCTGCCGCGGCCTGCGGCTGCGCTCGCAGCAGGGCTGACGCGCCGCGAGACAAAAAAAAGCCCGGGTGCGAAGCACGCCGGGCCGGGTGATGGGGACTTCTCCACTATCCCCCGAAGAGGTCCGATCTGGCGATCCGTCAGCGAACTCGAGAACCCCTGCTCCGATGCCAGGCCAAAACCGCCCGGCGGCCAGCGCCCGGCAGAGCCCCGCGGCAACGGGCATCAGGGGGGATGGCGCAGCACGGCAAGGGCCCAGTAGGGGCGCGCGCATCGGGGCTGCGGCCCAGAACCGGCGCAGCGATCAGACCGACTCCTCCGTGGCCGTGTCAAACCCGGAACCCACCGCTTCGGCCTGGGCCGGGGCGGGCCGGAAACCCGCCGCCCAGATCGCCCGGGTGCGTTGATGCAGAGCCTCGCGATCGAGGTTCCAAAGCCGCAGCAGCCGCTCCAGATCATCACGGATGTCCTGAGCGCCGGGGAAGCCCTCGAAGCGCATCAGCAAGCGAGCCGCGTCAACCAGGTGGTCATCGCCAGGAGCCTCCACCGCCAGCAGGCGATCCACCGTGAGCCGTTCGCTGCTGTGCAGCGGGTGGTTCTGCTCCTGCATCGCCGATACCGTCTCGGGTGGTCGGTAGGGTAAGCAGGGCCGGGCTGAAGATTTCCCATGGCAGCCCTCAGGCTCGAGCTCATCTGGCGCCATCTGCGGCCCCACCGGCGCACCGTGCTGTTTGGGGTGGCAGCCCTGGTGATCGTCAACCTGTTGGGCGTGGCCTTGCCACTGCTCGTGCGGTCGGTCATCAACGACCTGCATCGTGGCTTCTCGATGCAGGTGCTGCTGCGGGATGCCCTGCTGCTGCTGGGTCTGGCCACGCTGATGGCGACGGTGCGGCTCACCTCCCGGATGCTGGTGTTTGGCGTGGGCCGCCAGGTGGAGAGTGAGCTCAAGTTGCAGATCTTCCACCATCTGCTGCGACAGGAGCCGTCCTGGGTGCAGGGGCTCGGCAGCGGTGAGGTGATCAGCCGCGCCACCAGCGATGTGGAAAACGTGCGGCGCCTGCTGGGGTTTGCGGTGCTCAGCCTCAGCAATACCGCCCTGGCCTATGCCCTCACCCTGCCGGCGATGCTGCTGATCGACCCCTGGCTCAGCTTGGCGGCCGTCGCTGTTTACCCGATCATGTTGGTCACCGTGCGGCTGTTTGGCGGTCGCATGATGGGGCAGCAGCGGTCGCAGCAGCAGGCCTTAGCGGCCTTGAGCGACCTTGTGCAGGAAGACCTCAGCGGGATCGGCGCCATCAAGATTTATGGCCAGGAGCACCACGAGCAGGCGTCCTTCGCCGCGTTGAATCGCGGCTATCGCGACGCGGCCTTGAAGCTGGCCCGCACCCGCAGCACCCTCTTCCCCATTTTGGAGGGGTTGTCATCGTTCAGCCTGCTGCTGCTGCTGGGCCTGGGCAGTAGCCATTTGGCCAGTGGCCAGCTCAGCCTCGGCGACCTGATCGCCCTGATCCTCTATGTCGAGCGGTTGGTGTTTCCTACCGCCCTCCTGGGCTTCACCATCAGCGCCTTCCAAACCGGCCAGGTGAGCCTGGAGCGCATCGAGGATTTGCTGCGCCGCCAACCGACGATCGTCTCGCCGGCCCAGCCCACGCCGGCGCCGGTGCCGGTGCGCGGAGCCATCGAGGCGCGGAATCTGACGGTTCGCTACCCGGGGCAAAACTCCCCGGCGCTGCAGAACCTCAACTTTCGCATCGCCCCCGGCGAGATGGTGGCGGTGGTGGGCCCGATCGGCTGTGGCAAGACCACCCTGGCCCGTGCCCTCGGCCGCATGGTGGAGGTGTCGAAGGGCCAGCTGTTCCTCGATGGCCTCGATATCACCAACCTCGAGCTGGGCACGCTGCGCCAGCAGGTGGCGATCGTGCCGCAGGAAGGCTTTTTGTTCACCGCCAGCCTCGCCGACAACGTTCGCTACGGCGATCCCGAGGCCTCGCTCCAGCAGGTGAGCCAAGCCACCCGCCAGGCTCGCTTGGAGGATGATATCCGCGGCTTCCCGGACGGACTCGACACCCTGGTGGGCGAACGGGGCATCACCTTGAGTGGCGGCCAACGCCAACGCACGGCTCTGGCCCGCGCCTTGCTGCTGCAAGCGCCCGTTCTGCTGCTCGACGACGCCCTTGCCAGCGTGGACAACAGCACCGCCGCCGCGATCCTGGCGGAGCTGCGCCAGCAGCAGCGCCGCACCGTGCTGATGATCAGCCATCAACTCTCGGCGGCGGCCGCATGCGATCGCATCATGGTGCTGGATCAGGGCCAGCTGGTGCAGCAGGGTCACCACGCTGAACTGCTCAACCTCGATGGCACCTATCGCCGCCTGTGGGAGCGGGAACAGGTGGAGCGGCTGCAGGTGGCCTGAGAGCGTGTGAGCGACCTCCAACGAGTTGTTGAGCCAGAGGCCAGCAACCCGGTTGGCTCGCCACTCTGGGAGTTCATTTACGGCCCCCCATGGCTCCGACACCGCTGCCAGCCAACCAATCGTTTGCCTTGCGCTGCACCTTGACGTTTGGCGATATCTACGGCCAGATCTTGATCTGGATGGGCGTGATCTTCGTCAGCCTGGCGGCCGGGCTGGCCTTGATGGGGGCCAGCCGGCCTCTGTTCGCCTTGGTGGGTGTGGGGTTGATCCTGGTGCTGTCGCTCCCCTTTCTGCTGTTCGCTTTCACCACCACGCTGCTCAACCACATCGCCCTGGTTCCATCGCAGCCCCTGGACAGCGGCTCCTAGGCTCAGGCCGCCTTGGGGTTCCGCGTGTGTACGGCTTGTTCAAGTCAGGCTCCGCCGTTGCTAGCGAGCAGCGCCATGTGGTGCTTGGTACGCCGATCCT
>JBIIIX010000166.1:0-6674 GCA_044234415.1 Cyanobium sp. | reverse complement strand
CTGTTCCGCCTCAGCGTCCTGGCTCTGTAGCCAATTGGTGAGCTGGGGGAACGTCTCGCTGCTGGGTGCCTCCTCAAGGGTGATCAGCAATTGTGGCAACAACAGAAAGCCAACCTGCGAGCTGAGAAGATGCAATGGACTGGTGGCAAAGCTGAGGCGATGCAGCACCACCAGCACGGCGTTATCGACGACATCGACACGGGGTCGCTGGGGCACCTCCAGGATCGGGGGCAGGAGCAGCTCAGGCACCTGCAGGGGTTCGAGCATCCTGCGGATCCCTGGACCATCGGCAACACCCATCACACGCAGCCAAATCGGCCGTCCCGTCTGCAGAAGCTGGGCCAACTGGTCTGGTGTGCGCAGCTGCACGAGGCTTGGCCCAGCCGGATCAAAGCGGATGGCACTGAATTGGCTTGGAGGACGGCCACCATGCACGAACAGGTGGCCGGGAATACCGGCGGGCCTCTCCTCAAGCCGTCGGGAGCTCAGAGCACCAGGGGTCGGTCGCAGCACGGATGGGAGTCGTCCAGCCAATGATGCATCACCACCCCAATGGAGACGATGCTCCCCTGCAACAACAGACAGACCCCCAGCTGGGGCAGCCAGACGCGGATGCTGTGCACGGCAAGCGGTGGAGATGCCCTGCCATCCTCACCAGGCTTTGGGATTAGCGCCGGTTGCGCAGATCACATGGAGATGTTGATCAATTCTTAACCTGCTTGGCGCTGGTTGGTCGGCTTCATGGCCTCCTTGGCGTCGTTGAGCGTGATGACTCACGCTGCTGCAAAGCAGTTGATGCGCAGCCGCCGCCACAACCTCAGCCCGTGTTCTCCGGTGCGGTTCCCCGTATCCCACCGCACCTGAGGCAGCACGGCAGCGGATTAAAAAGGAGCTGAAACAACAGAGATACCTTTGATGCGTGAAATTGTGTTCCAGATTCTGGCGGAACGGCCCGGCCAGCTGCACGCCCAAGCCGACAGCCTGCCGATCCAGATCTGCGCTCCCACCCTTGAGGAGCTGCACCATGAAGCCCGCGAGGCCCTGATCGATCACCTCGGCCCAGCTCATAGCACTTATCGCGTCCGCATTCGTCGCGGTTTGGGGTCCGCTGGCAGCGCAATCCGGCCGGTGCGGCGCCCGGCCACACCCTGCCGCTGACAACGCCACAGAGCCCAGCCAGGGCAGCAAACAAGAAGCGGTCCGCAGCAGCGGATCCTCAGTTTTGGGCTGCTGAGGACGAGGCAACTGAAATCGTTGCTCATCAGCTCGCGGCTGATCAGGTTGCGGCTGATCAGGTTGCGGCTGATCACATCGCGGCTGATCAGGTCGCGGGCTCGCAGGGCCACAAGCGCACCGCATCCCCCAACGCCAGCGGACCCGGCTGGATCACGCTGAGGCGGATGCCGGCGGTGACGCGATTGTGGCGGGCGGTGGCCCGCAGGATCTCCAACTCCTCCGGCAGGTCGCCCTGGGCCAAGGTGGTGATCACGCAGCGGGGGCAGCCCCCCTCCACCCGCAGCCGCAGGCGCGGACCGATCGCCAGCACGCCCCCGATCCAGCCCTCCTCCACGAAGCCACAGGCCCCGTCGCTGGTCTCGATCAGCAGGTTGGGGCGGAAGCGTTCCACGGCGAAATCGAGGCTGGGTTCCCGGCGACGCAGCTCCTGCAGGGTGGCGGTGCTGATGGCATGGAGCTGGGAAGCGTCGAAAAACGTGCCCGCCGGCAGCGTCAGCGCCTTGGTGACGTCCTGGAATTCGCGGCCCTCCACGGGCGGCCAGTACTGATCCAGGCTGGCCCCAGCAGGCGGTTGATCGAGCAGGGACACCGCCCTGCCGAGCCGCCGGGAGAGCTGTTCCGCCAGAGTGGGGTCGTTGCTGTTCAGGCACGTCGGCGGGGCCTCGGGACCATCGAACGGTCCCTCCACCCGAACGGGGGGAAGAGGCTCTCCCGGCAGCGGCTCCGCCTGGTAGCTGGCACGAAAAGCGAGCAAAGCGGCCCAGGGGCGAGGATTTTTGGCGCTAGCCACCCGTTGGGCGGCGGCATCCCAGAGGGCGAAAGCGCGGTCCCCCACAATGCCGCGACCATCCACCTCGAGGCGCTGGGGCCGCTCCCCCAGCATCGACTTCACCGGGTAGCGCCAGAGGGCGGCCAGGTGCCCCACAACCAGGCCGGAGCCGGAATCCTGGGTCGGCGACGTGGCAGTCATGAACCGAGCGGAGAGGGATCTTGAGCATGGTTGGGGCCTGGCCTCGGCCCGGTAGCCAGCAGCACAGCGGCGCATACGGAGAGCGAAGCAGCCGATTGGCTGGATCATCCAGCTGCGCGAACGGCTCTACTTCGCTATCTCCACTAAATCTGAGCGCTGCATGCGTTGCCAGTGCGAGTCCAAGCCATTCAGCATTCCAAAACAGCAATGTCGCCTAGGACACAGCCGTGAAGTGATGCAAGTGACAAACCGAAAGTGCTCCTAGACACCCGACAGGATTGCTTAACCTCACCTTAGCGTCGGTTCAAACTATCGCCCTTCACTATTGCTATAAAATGCGTTCAGCACTTTGACGCTCTCCTTTTCTCTGCTAGCCCCCTCGGTCATGGCTGTGGGTAGCAACCTGAACATGGCTGCTCAGCTAGCCAATGCCGAGATCTCCGCCTTCAATCCAGCTTCGGGATATCTCTATACAGTTGGCGGCGGTTCCGGATCGATCGTCGTTAGCGATCTGCGCAATCCTTCGGAAGCTAAAATTGTCGCCCGGGCCGTGCCGCCGGACACGTCTCAGGCGCTGCAGAGCGTAGCGGTTTACGGCAATCTCCTGGCTGTTGCTGTACAGAACAGCGTCAAGACGGAGCCGGGCACAGTGCAGTTTTTCCAACTGGCGAACAATCCAGCCCTTCCCGAATGGATCAGCACAGTCGATGTCGGCCCCTTGCCGGACATGGTGAAGTTCAGCGCTGATGGCAAGCAACTGCTCGTCACGAATGAAGGCGAGCCAAATTCTCTCTACACCATTGATCCTCAGGGATCGATCTCGATCATCAACACCAACGTGTTCCTTGGCGGGATAGCGCCGAGCCAGAGCGATGTGAAAACGGTTGGCTTTGAGGCGTGGGAAAACCGCAGGGCCGAGCTGATCAACCGTGGTGTCCGCATCACGGGCAAGGCCGGGGTGACGACCAGCTTGGCGCAAGACATCGAGCCAGAGGCGATCGCGATCACGGCCGATGGCAAGACGGCCTTCATCTCTCTGCAAGAAAACAATGCCATCGCCGTGCTGGATATCAGTACATCAACCCCAAAGATCACCTCGATCTTCTCGGCTGGCATCAAGGATTGGGATCGCGGCCAGGCAAGTGCCAGCAATACCAGCTACACACTCAGCTATGCCGCTGGCAATGACAACCTTCCCGCCGGTGCCCAGCCCGGTGGACTCTCAGGACTCTGGTTCGCTGGCATAGAAATGGTGTCCGGCAAGCAGCTGGATATCTACTACTCGATCACTGACCGCGGACCAAACGGCGCGCTTGTTTCCGGCAAGCGACAATTTCTCGATCCCGACTTCCAGCCATCAATTTACAAGTTGGGCATGGACAGGTCGACGGGCGCGATCAGCGAACTGGCAAAGATCGGACTCAACCGGGTCGATGGCACTCCGCTCACTGGTCTGCCGCAGCTCAGCGGCAAAGATGAGATTCCTGTCGATGCAGCCAACACTCCACTGCCCTACGACCCGTTCGGGATCGACTCGGAAACCATCTCGGTGCTGACGGTCACGATCGGCGGAGTGAGCCGCAAGGTGTTCGCCGTGGGCGATGAATACCGCGGCCAGATTGGCCTGTTTGATTTCAACACCGGCAATCTAATCCGGCGCTACATCCCAGCCGGCCAGAAGGCAAAGCTGCAGGCCCAACACGGCAGCCAGATCGGCGCTGAAACGATCGACAGCCTGCCGGCAATCTATGCCAACCGCTGGAGCAACCGCGGCATTGAGGGCATGGCCTTCAACAGCAATGATGGTCTGCTCTATGCCTTCCTACAGAGCCCGCTGGATGTCGACAGCAACAACGACGGCATTGTCGGCGAGCGCAGCCCTTCCCAGCTGACCCGCATCCTGGCCATCAACCCGGCCAGCGGAGTGCCAGTGAAGGAGTATCTGTACCTGCTCAGCGGGCGTACAGGTCAGGACAAGATCGGCGATGTCACATTCGACGCGGCTCGCAACGTGTTCCTGGTGATGGAACGCGACAGCACCCGGGCGCTCAACGGCTTCAAGAGCGTTTACGAGGTGGATCTACGTGGTGCCACCAACACGCTACCGCTAACCCTTGCCAGCCAGGTGAACGACACCGCCCTGCCGGCGCAGACGTTCCTGGTGGGAACAGAAGGCCGGGCCGTGTTCCGTGAGGTGATTGACGCTGGCGACCTGGCCAACAACGGCTATCGCTTCAACGGCATCCCCGATGGCATCGGTGTGATGGACAACGGCAATGGCACCCTGCGGGTGTTGGTGAACCATGAATTCGCAGCGACGGCCGGTGATCCTCGCGCCCATGGATCCAAGGGCGCTTATGTGTCCGATCTCACCATCGATAAGGCCACCCTCTCGGTGATCAGCGGCAAAGACTTCCTGGCCTCCGCCAATGATCTGTTCCTGGCCAGCGCCGATGGCAGCAGCTGGAGCAGCGGCTCCACCACCGCATTCGCCCGCTTCTGCTCCGGTGATCTGGCCGCCGCCAGCGCCTTCCGCAGTGGCAGCACAGGCTACGACGGCCGCATCTATCTTGCCGGCGAAGAAAACGGCAGCGAGGGTCGCGCCTTTGCCCATGTGCTCAGCGGTAGCGATGCCGGCAAGGTGTTTGAGCTCGCCAGCCTCGGCAATCTCTCTTTCGAGAACGTGGTAGCCAACCCCCTAGCCCAGACCAAGACGGTGGTGGTGAGCCTCGATGACACCAGTGTCAACGGTCAAGTTTACGTATACATCGGCACCAAAACCAACACTGGCAATGCGGTCGAACAGGCCGGACTGGCGGGTGGCATCACCTACGGCGTCCGCGTTAACTCCGCAGGCGCCACCAACAGCGAGGTGGGCAATCTCGCCAGCCCGAATGACACCGGCCTGGGGCTCAACAGCAGCGGGGTCGGCACGTTTGAGCTCGTGAATCTCGGTGATGTCAAAGCCAAGAGCGGTGCTCTTCTCAATAGCGAGAGCGTGACAGCAGGGGTGACCAACTGGCTGCGGCCGGAAGACGGCGCCTGGAGTAAAGACGGCAAGACCTTCTACTTCGTCACCACCGCCACCACCTCCACGGCCAGCCGCCTTTGGGCACTGGAGTTCAGCAACCCCGCCAGCCCCGAGCTGGGTGGAACCGTGAAGATGCTGCTCAATGGCAGCGAGGGTCAGGTCATGCTCGACAACATGACCGTCGCAGACGACGGCTCGATCCTGCTCCAGGAAGATCCTGGTGCCAACGTTCGCCTGGCCAAGATCTGGCGCTATAACCCCGCCAATGACAGCCTCGTGGAGCTGGCGCAGCACAACCCCGCGCAGTTCAGCGGGTCCAGCGCCAGCAACCCCAACTTCATCACCAACGATGAGGAGTCCTCGGGCATCGTTGAGATCTCCAGCTACCTCAGCGACATCAGCGGCTACGACACCAGCAAGTACAGCTACTTCCTAATCGCCGATCAGATCCACAAAGCCGTCGCCTCCCCCTCCAGCCAGGTGGAAATAGGCGAGCTCAGCATGATGACCACCGCCAAGGCTGCCGGCAGCGGCGCCGCCACCTGGATCGATGCCATCGGGGTTGCCAGCCCTGAGCTGCTCGATAACAGCCTCACCTTGGTGAATGGTGTCTACTCCGCCTCCAGTGCCGATCGACTCGCGGCCGCTGGTATCAAGCTGGCCAACAAGGTAGAGCTGTTCAACCTGCCCTCGGTGGGAGGCAGCCTTAGCTTCGACAAGCCAGAAGGCCTCACCCTGCGCGACGATGGTGCGCTGGTGATCAACTACGACAACGACTTCGGCACCGAAGGCGCCAGCGGCAACGCCTTCACAGTGGTGACATTCAGCAACCCGGCACTCGACACCGAGGACAGCGGCGATGGTGGCGGCTACAAGCCCGCCACCAACCACGATGTGTATGGCCTGACCATGCCCGATGGCCTGGCGACATTCAGCTTCAACGGCGAGAACTTCATCCTGGCCGCCGGTGAGGGTGACGACCGCAACGACTTCCTCGAGCCCGATGAAACTGCGCGGGTATCCGCCCTGCTCACGAGAGCCGCAAGCGCCAGAGAAGACCAGAAACTGGGTCTGCGAGCTGCCAATGCCCCGCGACTAAACATCCTCACCAACACGGGTGATCTCGATGGCGATGGCATCGTGGATCAGGCCTACACGCTCGGCTCCCGCTCCCTGCGAATCTTCGATTCCAAGGGCAATGTGGTGTTTGATTCCGGTACGGCGCTCGAAGAGCTGGCGGTTGGCAAGGCTCTCTATCCGATCAACAGCCGCGAAGACGATAAGGGCGTTGAACCGGAGATGGTGGAGGTGTTCAGCCACAACGGCCGCACCTATGCCTTTGTGGGCTTGGAGCGCAGCACCACCAGCATGGCGGCGATCTTTGATGTGTCGAATCCCTATGCGCCGCTGGCTGTTGATCCGCTGATCTTCAGTGGC
>JBIIIX010000017.1:0-22189 GCA_044234415.1 Cyanobium sp. | reverse complement strand
ATGGTTGAGGCCTGCAGGGTTGAGGCCTGCGAGGTTGAGATCAGCGGCTGAGGCCACGGGGTTTCCACCCAGGCTGGCTGGACCCCGCAGGGCAAGGGCGGCGACCAGGTCTGAGCGCAGGGCAACCATGGAGGAGCGGGCTGGGTTGAGGTGTCAGTGCCGCTGCGGCCGATGATCCCCGTCGCTCCCACAACCTTGCGTTAACGGAAAGCGATCCTCAGGATCAGACCCCATGGTTCTGCCGCCCCATTGAGCCATTCAGTCTTCGCTGGACCGCCGCCGAGCGCCCCCGACAGACCAGAATGAGAACCGTTCTCGCTCGCGTGGTGTTTGCTGGGCTGGCGGTCCTGCCAGCTGGCCGTCGCCCTGGTGAGCGCTTCCCGGGGTCTCAGCTGCCTCAGCCCGGCGGGCGAGCTGCCGTTCAACTCGCAGTTCCTCACAGCTTGTCCTCGATCACGCCCGTCCCGAATCACCTATCGCGTCGAAGGGGAACAAGCCGCTTGTGCGGGCCGACCTGATCAGGCCCGAGCCAGACTCCAAACGGCAAGGCCCGCGACAGCGTGCGGCGGTTGTCGCTGGATCGGGCCCCGCCGTGCACCAGGCGGGAGCTGGAGGACCTGGCTCGGCTGCAGAGCGCTGCCTGGCGGGCGGATCCGCTCAACGTGATCCCGGGCCGGCAGGACCCTCAGTTGGCCATGGGGATGGTGCTGGCCCGGCAACGGCTGGAGCGCGGCGCGTGGTGTGGCTGACCAGCAGCGCCAGCAGGAAGCCCGCCAATTGCACGATCACCACGCAGGGGCCGGAGGGCAGGTTGGTGAGCCCCGACCCCAGCAGGCCCAGCAGCGCGCAGCCGCCACCCAGGGTGGCCGACACCAGGGCATAGAACGGAAAGCGACGGCACAGCAGCCGCCCCGCGCAGGCTGGGATCACCACGAAGGCACTGATCAACAGCACCCCCACCGCCTTGATCGACACCGCCACCACCACCGCCAGCAACACGATGAAGGCCAGGCGATGACGGCTGACGCCCACCCCGAAGGCTCCGGCGAGGTCGCTGTTGAGCGTCAGCAGCACCTGGGCCCGCAAGCTGAGGCTGAGATAGATCAGAGCCGCGACCAACAGCACGGCAACTACCGCCAAATCCGTCCAGCTGATGCCGAGGATGTCGCCGAAGAGCAGCTGCTGGATGCCGCCCCGGTAGCTCTGCACCAGGCTCAGGGCCACCACCGCAAAGGCCAGGGACGAGGAGTAGACAATGTTCAGCAGGGCGTCGGCGGGCAGGCCGCTGCGCACCACCAGCTGGTTCACCATCAGGGCGAACAGCACCGCGAAGGGAATCAACACCAAGGTGGGATTGATGCCGAGCAGGATGCCCAAGCTGATGCCGAGCAGGGCGGAATGGCCTAGGGCATCGCTGAAGAATGAGAGCTGACGCAGCACGGCGAAGCTGCCCAGCAGGCCGCCCAGTGCGCCGGTGAGCAGGCCGCCCAGCAGGGCCCGGCCCATGAAGGGCTGGGTGAGCACCACCAGGGCGGCCGAGGGATCAGCCATGGTCATGGCGGTAGGGCACCACATTGGGGCCGTAGAGCTCCGCCAACTTGGCCGGACTGAGGGCGTGATCGGGGGATCCGCTGCAGCGCAGGCGGCGGTTCAAGCAGAGCACCTGATCACAGCTGCGGCGCACCATCTCCAGATCGTGCGACACCTGCAGCACCGTCCAGCCCTCCTGGCGGCGCAGCTCCAGCAGCAGCTGCTGAAACTGTTCGTTGCTGGGGGCGTCGAGACCGGCCTGGGCCTCATCGAGCACCAGCAGTTGCCGCGGCCGCACCACGCAGAAGGCCAGCAGCACCCGCTTGAGCTGACCGCCGGAGAGCTCGCTGAGCCGGCGTTCCGCCAGATCCTGGCAAGCGGTGCGTTCCAGGGCGCGTCCCACGGCCCCACGGCGACGGCGGTTGCCCAGCCAGGCCAGGCTCAGGCCTGGGGGATCACAGCCAAACCCCACGAACTCAGCCACTGTGAGGGGGAAGCGCTGCTGCAAGCTCAGGCTCTGGGGCAGATAGGCGATCTGGACGCGCACGGAGCGGGGCAGCTCCCCGGTGGGGCTGAGGGCGTGGCCGAGGATCCGCACCGTGCCCGCCGCCCGGGGCAGCAGGCCCAGCAGGGCCGCCACCAGCGAGCTCTTGCCGGCACCGTTGGGACCCACCAGGGCCGTATCGGTTTCAGAGGCCAGCTGAAAGCTCACCTGATCCACGGCCAGCTGTTCGCCGCGCCGCACGCTCAGGCCCCGCGCCTCCAGCACCGGTTCGGGGCTTGTCATCGGCTGAAGGCTTGGCGCAGACCGGCCACGTTGGCGCGCATCACCTTGAAATAGGTGGCGGGATCGCGGGAGGCGGCATCGCTGGCGGTTTCGAGCGGATCGAACTCCACCACCTTCACGCCCAGATCCTTGGCCAGGGCATTGAAGGAGCGGTTGCCCTCCTGGGGTTCGCTGAGCAGCGCCTTGAGCTGGCTGCGCTTCACCTCGGCCGCCACGCGCTGCAGATCGGCCGGCGAGGGATTGAGTTCGGGCACATCCACGAGATAGGTGGCCTGGAGGCCATAGCGCTGGGCGAAATAAGGGGCGAAATCGTGGAAGGCCACAAATGTTTGACCCCGATAGGGTTTGAGTTGGCTGCTGATCTCCCTGTGGAGTTGCTTCAGCTGGGCGATGTAGGCGGCCGCGTTGCGCCGGTAGCCCTCAGCGCAGCTGGGATCCGCCTTGGCCAGGCCATCGCGAATCGTTTCCACCTGCTGCACCGCCCGCAGCGGATCCAGCCAGATGTGGGGGTTCACAGCGCCGTGTGCATGGCCATGGTGTTCCCCATGTTGATCATTCGCCAGGGTTCTGACAGCGCTGCTGGAATCGATCACCGCCAGCTTGGGATGGCCAGCGGCGACCACGAGCTTGTCGAGAAAGTTCTCGATCTCCAGGCCGTTCTTCACCAGCACCCGGGCTTGCCGCAGCGCCGTCAGGTCGCCCGGCTTGGCCTGGAAATCGTGGGGGCCGCTGTTGGCCGAGATCAAAGGGGTGATCACGGCGCAGTCACCGGCCACGGCGCGGCTGAACAGGGTGATCGGCAACAGCGTGGTGACCACCTGGAACACCTGCTTAGCCCCAGCCCCAGGGGCTTGCTGGCGGGGAGCGCCGCAGGCGGCCAGCAGCAAGGTTCCGGCCAGAACTGTCGCCCCCCTGAGCGCACACCTGATCGACAAGCAGGCCGACAACCTCGACGTGAGCGGGAGCCTGGCCAACGGAGCCCTGCCAACACTGGCGGTTGAATGGTTCTCATTCTATGCTGCGGCCCGCTGATCAGCCCGCCCTGCCTCGGTCCAGCCAACTGGAGCCAATGGGCTGGCGGTCAGCCGCGTCACGCCAGCGACGGATCCCGTCGGGCCCCCTCCGATCGACGGCGTGGGCGGGTGAAAGGGAAGGGGAGCGATCGGGTGAGAATGATTCGCGGTTCAGCCACTTGCGCAGCCGACGTCCCGTCCATGCCCCAGCACGTTCATCCCACCGATCGGGAACCGCTGACTTTGCTGCCCCGCCAACAGGCCCTGCTGAATGCGCTGCATGAAGCGGACGCCGAGCTCAGCGGCCAGGAGCTGCACGAACGCCTCAAGCGAGGCACCGAGAAGCCTGGGCTGGCCACCGTGTATCGCAACCTGCGCCTGCTGCAGCGCGCTGGCCTGGTCCGCTGCCGCAAGCTGGCCAACGGCGAGAGCGTCTACGCCCCCTTGGAACGCGATGACCATCACCTCACCTGCGTGAACTGCGGCCATAGCGAACCGCTACCGCTCTGCCCGGTGGGAATCGCTGGCCTCGCCCTCAGCATGGAGCAGCTGCGGGGGTTCAAGCCCCTGTTTCACACCTTCGAGATCCATGGCCTCTGCCGGTCCTGCCAGCAGGACGTCCCGCTCGCCCACGGCTGATCGGGTTGCATCACGGGCATCCGCACCTACACCAAGATCCTCAGCAACCGCAAGCCCGCTCAGCGCCAGGGCAATGAGCCGCTGAGCGATGCCAGCAGCTTCTGGACAGATGCTGCTGCGCAAGAGCCTGGCTTGCAAGCGCAAGGAGCTGAGCCCACGACAACCCCCGACCGCCCCGGCTCCAAACCGGCCCCGCACCGGTTGCCAGGCAGTCCGTCAGGAGGCGGCGGGGCTGAGCTGGCGTGGGGGCGTCGGCAGCCTGCTGCTGACCACGAACGCGAGTGCCACGAGCACGGTGGAGCACCACAGGCAGGCCTGCAGGCCACCCACCAGGAAGAGCGCACCAGAGAGCATGGTTCCAAGCAGTCGACCGGCGGCATTGGCCATGTAATAAAACCCGACATTGAGGCTGACATCCTCAGCTTCCGTGTAGGCCAGAATCATGTAGCTATGGATTGAGGAGTTCATGGCGAAGACCACGGCGAAGCCGGCCAGCCCCACCACCACGGCCACGCCGGGGTGGGTCTGCTGGCGCCACAGGGCGATGGCGATCAGGGCCGGGATGGCCGTGAGCAGCGCACTCCAGAACTGCACCGCCGCCACGCCAGGGGGAGCGCTTTGGCCCCAGGCTCGGCGCAGGGCCGGTGCGCAGCCCTGCACGAACCCGTAGCCGATCACCCACAGCCCCATGAAGCCGCCCACTTCCCAAAAGCGCCAGCCCAGGACAGCCTGCAGGAACACCGGCAACGCCACCACAAACCACACATCCCGGGCACCGAACAGGAAGAAACGGGCCAGCGAGAGCCGATTGATGCCATCCGATTTGGAGAACAGCGCTGTGAATTTCGGCTTCTGCTTCATGCGGCCCATCTCCGCTGGCAGCACCAGAGTGAGCAGGAAGGCCAGAAACAGCCCGGCCGCCATCGCGCCCACGGCGGCATTGAAGCCGATGCTGGTGAGCAGCAAGCCGCCGAGGAAGAAGCCCACGCCCTTGAGGGCATTCTTGGAGCCGGTGAGGATCGCCACCCACTGGAACAGCTGGCTCTCGCCGCGGCTGTGATCCTCCGGTGTTTCCGGCACCACGGTTTTGATGGCGCTCTTGGCGCTCATCTTGTTGAGGTCCTTGGCGATGCCGCTGATCGCCTGGGCCAGCATCACATAGGCTACGCTCCACCACTTCGGCCAGCTGTCGGCCACAGGAATCAGCATCAGAAGGGCCGCCACCTGCATCAGGGTGCCGCTCCAGAGGGTCACCCTCAGGCCGAAGCGGGCCCCCAGCCATCCGCCATAGAGGTTGGTCACGATGCCGAAGAACTCGTAGAAGAGAAACAGGAAGGCAATCTCCAGCGTGCTGTATCCCAGCTCATGAAAATGGAACACCACCAACATGCGCAAGGCACCATCGCTGAGCGTGAAGGCCCAGTAGTTGGCCGTCACGATCCCGTATTGCTGCAGGGCTGAAAGTGAGTGGGGAGGCTGCAACATCGTCTTGGCGAGGAAAGGCTTGTCGTGGCTGCTCATCGCTGCGGTTCAGCGCCGATCCAACCGCACCACCTGGCACACCAGATCGGCCATGCGGCAGCTGTAGCCCCACTCGTTGTCGTACCAGGCGTAGACCTTGAGCTGGCTGCCGTCGACCACCATCGTGGATAGGGCATCGATGATCGCGCTACGGCTGTCGTTGACGAAATCCACCGACACCAGCGGTCGGGTTTCGTAACCGAGAATGCCCTGCAGGGAACCATTCGCCGCCGTTTCGAACGCAGCATTCACCTCCTCCACCGTGACGTTTCTTTCCAGCTCGAACACCGCATCGGTGAGCGAGGCATTGAGCAGCGGAACGCGTACGGCGTGGCCGTTGAGCTTGCCCTGCAGCTCCGGGAAGATCAGGCCGATGGCCTTGGCCGAGCCGGTGGAGGTGGGAATCAGGCTTTGCAGGCAGGAGCGGGACCGGCGTAGATCGCTCTTGAAGGCGTCAACCACCACCTGGGTGTTGGTGACGTCATGCAGGGTGGTGATTGATCCGTGGCGGATGCCGAAGGTTTCGTGCACCACCTTCACGATCGGCGCCAGGCAGTTGGTGGTGCAGGAGGCGGCCGTGATCAGCCGGTGCCGCTCCGGGTTGTAGAGGTGTTGGTTGATGCCGTAGACGATGTTCAGTGCCTCGGCGCCAGCGATTTCGCCCCGCACCGGACAGGCGACCACCACACGGCTGAGCCCCACCGTATCGAAATAGGGCTGCAGGGTTGCCGCTGTTTTGAGCTTGCCGCTGCATTCCAGCACGAGGTCGACGCCGAGCTGCCGCCAAGGAACCGCGATGGGGTCCGTGTCCTGGCTGAAACTGATGCGCTGGCTACCAAGGCGGAATCCCCCGCTGTAGGCCTCAATCTCCTGATGCCAGCGGCCATGGACCGAATCAAAGGCCAGCAGGTGAGCGGCGGTGTGGGCGTCGCCGGCGGCATCGTTGACGTGGACGAGTTCGAAGCCACCGGCTTCCGTGGAGCCGTGCGCGGGGCGGTCCCACAGGGCGCGGAACACGAGGCGGCCGATGCGGCCGAAGCCATTGATGCCGATCTTCATGGCTGCAACAACCCGCCCAAGGGCGCATGGACGGGCCAAGCATAAATCAACTAAACTTGATGAGTCGTGTGTCGTGGATCACTTGCGCGTTGCCACCGGCTCAGCCCCGGCCACCAGCTCAGCCCTGGCCACCAGCTCAGCCCCGGTCACCAGCTCAGCCCCGGTCACCAGCTCAGCCCTGGCCACCAGCTCAGCCCCGGCCAGCGGCCCCGGGGCGCAGCCCCTTGCGGCGGATGATGCCAGGGCGCAACTGAAGGCTCTTGCTGACCCGATTCGTCTGCAGCTGATCGAGGCCCTGGCCAGCGGCGAGCGCTGCGTCTGTGAGCTCACCGCGGAGTTGGGCCTAGCCCAGTCGAAGCTCTCGTTCCATCTCAAGGTGCTCAAGCAGGCTGGCTTGCTGGCGGACCGTCAGAGCGGCCGTTGGGTGTACTACCGCCTGCGGAGCGAGTCGATCGAAGCGCTCAGCAGCTGGCTGGCTTCCCTGGCCGCCCAGAGCTCCACCCCGGCTGAACCCTGCCGCTGACGACGAGGGGGCGCTGCGAGCGCTTCCCCAGCCTTTGGATGGCCTGGCTGATCGCCTGCGGCCTGGCCCTTGGGAGCCCGCCTGCCCTGCGGATCAGGGCCGGCCGCCCTTCCCTTTCGCTTCTCAACAGGCCGCCTTGCAGTACGGCCCATAGCGGCAACAGTTCAACTGAGGCAACAGTTCAACTGAGTCAACAGCCTACGCAGGCAACAGTTTTGCTGATGCAATGCGCAGCTCCCGTGCAGCTCCTGGGCAGCTCCTGCGCAGCCCAGCCGATGCGGAGAACCCATCCGCGATCGAAGCAGAGACTTGACCGTTTAATCGTAGCGATTCAGCTTGGCACCAGGAGGCGCCTTTGTTGCTTTGCGATGACAGCCATTTATTCCAACCTGATCGGTCTCTGATCAGGGTATTCGGACCTCGCGATTGACCTCACGCCAAGGGACGCGGTCGCGTCGATGGGGCCGAGATGCGTGACGGGAGACGAGGGGCTTGGTTCGCGTATTGGCCCAGCAAGAGCAACCCTGGCAGGGGCGGGACAGGTCAACCAGGCCCATGGCCTCAAGGCTAGGAGCACAAGGATCGATGCAGGCGGATTGTACTACCGTGCTGCTGGCCGCTACTGCCGGTTATTGTTGCAATTAGTTGCGACTAGGTCATGTTATATTCGTGTCATGATTAAGCTGCGCTTGGCGATTTGAGCGTCGCTGAATCACTGCGCCAAGCTCTTAGGATGTCAACGTCAGTACTCAGCCAGGGTTGCATCGCTTTGCTGCCTGGAAAAACGGTTTCTCTTGAAGGCATCACCGGCAACTATTTGTTGAATAGAACCTGGGCGATGTCCTTCCAAGTTCTCCTGCATGCTGCGAACCCGGGCGGGCAGATCTTCTCGGTTGGCTCCAATCAATCCACCAGTGATTTGCGGCTTACATACGGCCTGGATACGAGCGTCAAGATTAACAAGACTTATCGTGCGGATGGAACGACTCAAGCTTCGACCAGCGGATTGCCAAATGATGATATCAAGGCCTATTTTCGATATAAAGATAACCACAGTCAAATCTTCATGCTTAACGCGTTTAGCCCTCTCACCCTGGGAGTCTGGGTGACGTTCACGATCACCGTCACACGCAAAAGCCCCAACGACGACAGCATTCATGTTGTTATCTATACAGATGGCATTGCATCTCCGGCCGGATCTCAACATATCTGGGATTATTATGGAAGTCGAGATACCTCGACAGCAGTTCTTGGTGGAGGCGTGAACGCGACATTTAAAAATATTATGTTTTGGGAAGACCATGTGCCTACTGCTGGCGACATTCTGGCCAACAATTCTCGATCTACAGAGCCTCCTCCAAATCAGGTCTTTAATCTTGACAAAACCGAGAATCTTCTAAGAACATTTGCTCCCTTAGTCTATGTCTGCAAGGGAGAACAGTATTTTCCTATGAAAGTAACTGATTATATTCAGGCTTGTAGCCTCTTTATTGAAAGGCATAGACCTATAGCTCCGAACAGCCATATACTTGTGCTTGACAAGATTATTCCGTGGCAAATGATTAACGATCAGAGTTTTAACGGTGTTGGAGGCCGGGTTTATTCCAGCTTTGGCAAGACGCCTGAGAAAACGAAATTCTATCTCAGACCTTTAAGCCGATCGATCCGCAAGGGCGTAGCGCCAGCAGATCTGCAAGGCATTCCCTTCTATGGCTACTCATGCCCTGGAGCAAACTATTGCGATTTGACCTATGGATTCTTCTACGCTTATGATGGTGGAAATGATGGCAACATTCTAGGTGCTCTTGGCAGCCATAATGGAGACTGGGAGCATATCATTGTTCGGATCGGCCTGGACGCGAAGAATTCTTTCAGTGAGGACAGCCCTGTTCTTGGTGTCTATTACCAGGCGCACAGGCAGTCAGATCGATATTCGGGTTGGTATTACCCACCGCCAAGTGTTGGTCAACCTGGGCCATCCAGTGCCGATGCTGTTTTTGAGTGGGAGGTCAAAGACAAGCGCGTGCGGGTCTATGCGGCACGCGAAGCCCATGGCTCTTACACAAAAGCTGGCTCACAGAAGTACACATTCATATGGCCGGATGATATCACCTCGAGCGACGGACCCCAATGGGGGGAAACAGCCAACATCTATTTGATGACAGGTGAAGAGGATTGGAATGACTACAATGGAAAAATCGGCGATAGTCCCTATTCTCCAAAGGTTCAAGAGTGGTTGATTCCTAACAGCCGTCCCGGGGGGCCAGGTGGCAGCACTGCGATCAGGGTAGGGCCGTTGGATGATTCCATCGACTTGCTGGCTGATGGCCGAGGCGGCGGTCATTTTTCAAGCTATTTCAAACTAGACTTCTTCAATCAGGTCCAGGTCTTGTTTGAGAGCACCCTTACGGATGAACAGCTGGCTGGCTTGATCATTGGGCTTGAATCAAAGAGTGGTTCAGAAAGCATCAGCATTGAATCGGTGAAGCATAAGATGCTGATCGAGAAGATCTACTCCAGGGAGTTGTTTGTTGTTGCCAAGCTGGAATACACTGATTCGACGGGGATTTTCAGGGGGGGTGACGTTTTCGAACGGCTCGGGATTCGTGATTTCGTGCTGCGACTTCTGGATCGATCCCTTGGCTGAAGAGAAGCCCCTGGCCGAGCCCGCCGGCGCGGGGAAGATCATGGCGCCTAGCTGAGCGTGGACGTCGCACCGCTGGCTATCGCTTCTTGAACCTGAGGCCCATGGCGCTGGCCATGTGTTGCCCTTGGGTTGTTGCTGCGGCCATGAACCATGGCCGCCCTTGCCCTCGGGGCAGATTTTGATCCGGCTCGGCCGCGCCGCTGGCTTTCGCCAAGCCCATGCCGGGCCGTCCTAGATTTCTTTGGTGTTTGTTCGCTCCCCCATGGCCCTGCCGGGGTTCTTGAGTTCGATCTCCGCCGACACGCTGGTGGTGATCGGTGCCTATCTGGTGCTGGCTGGTGCCTATCTGGTGGCTGTTCCGTTGGCGCTCTACGCCTGGATGGTGCGCCGCTGGACCGTGATGGGCAAGATCGAGCGGACAGCCGTCTACGGCCTGGTGTTCCTGTTCTTCCCCGGCCTGATCCTGTTCGCCCCCTTCATCAACCTGCGCATGGCGGGCCAGGGGAGCCAGCAGGCATGACCCGTGGCCAAGCCTTGCTGCTCGGCGTTGCGGTGTTGGCGCTCGGCGGCGGTGGTTACGCCCTGGCCCGGTTAGGTGGCTTGGAGGGCTTCAACCCGGGTATCGCCGCCTCGGCGCTGCTCATGCTGGTGGTGCTGGTGTGGACCGCCTCCTACATCGCCCGGGTGGTGGGCGGCAAAATGACTTACATGGAGCAGCGCCGCCGCTACCGCGCCGCCTACGACGCGTTGACGATCGAGCAGCTGCAGGCTTGCTTCGATGCGTTGCCGGAGGCCGAACAGCGCAAGCTGCTTGAGGAGGTGGGCCAGATCCAGGCCGATAGCGAGCTCTGAGCCAGCTTTGAGGATGGTGGGCTGGGCCACGGGACCCCAGGCGAACCAAGGCGCGGTCGGCCGCGGGCCCGCCCCGTCAGGGCCGTGTTGCCTGGGTCTGAGGGGCCCGTCCCATAGGCTCGGCAGCAGCGATCCTCCGGCTGCATGACTGCCGCCTCCGTTTCCGGTCCGGCCGCCGCTGCCGACACGCCGATCCAGCGGCGCTTCGCCTGGCTTCGCCAGCAAGGGCGTTGCGCCTTGATGCCCTTTTTGGTCGCCGGGGATCCAGACCTGGACCAGACCCGCCGCAGCTTGCTGGCGTTGCAACGTGGCGGCGCTGACCTGATCGAACTGGGCATTCCCTACAGCGATCCGCTGGCGGACGGCCCGGTGATTCAAGCCGCGGCGGGCCGGGCCCTGGCGTCAGGAACCACGCCGGGGGCGGTGTTTGACACTCTCGCCAGCCTGCGCGGAGACCTGGAGATCCCGATCGTGCTGTTCACCTATAGCAATCCTTTGCTGAACCGCGGCATGGAGCCTTTCTGTCAGCAGGCGGCCGCCGCTGGCGCCGCGGGGTTGGTGGTGCCCGACCTGCCCCTTGAAGAGGCGGAGAAGCTGTCACCGATCGCCGCTAGCCATGGACTTGATCTGGTGCTGCTGGTGGCTCCCACCACTCCACCCGAGCGCATGGCCCGGATCCATGCCGCCAGTCGCGGCTTCACTTATCTGGTGAGTGTCACAGGCGTGACCGGTGTGCGCAGCGCACTGGAGCAACGAGTGGAGCCGCTGCTCCAACGGTTGCGGACCCTGCCCGGGCCGCCGGTGGCTGTGGGGTTTGGCATCTCAGGCCAGCGGCAAATCGCCCAGGTGCGGCGCTGGGGCGCCGATGGCGCCATCGTGGGTAGTGCCTTGGTGAAGCGGATGGCCGAGGCCCAGGCCAGCGGTGAGGATGTGGCCGCCGCCGCGGAGGCGTTCTGCCTCGCACTGCGAGCCGGTTTGGCTGCCTGACTCGGGCGCTGGACAGGGATCCAGCCAGGATGACCCAGGCCGCTGTCGAGGCGCCCTTCCGCAGGGCACTCCAATCAGGCCCCGCCGAGGGCTTGGCCGCTGGGCTGTTCGTGGCTTGGCGCCAATCCGCGGAAGGCCAAGCCTCACAACCCCTGATCGTGGGGGGTGGCCTTGGCGGTGGCTGGACGTATTCTGCTGCTGTCTGTGCTTGGGGTCGGCGGCTGCGAAGCCAGCCTTGCTGGCGACACCGCAGCACGATGACCGAGCTGGTAAACAGGACCACAGCCGACCAGCCCCACCACGAGAGGCAGCGAGTGCGCCAACAGGGCCAACCGGGGCGGAAACGTCAGCATGAACTGAACCGAGGCTGTTGCCATGATGGATCCGGCTAGGCCTTGGGTGCCTGCCAGCAACCATTCGTTTTGGTGATGCCTATGTCAACCCTTGATCCGACTGAACTGGCTCAACTGTTCAGCTTCCTCGGGCGGATCCAGCAGGAGCCCGAACTGCGTGAGCAGTTGAACTGGATGCAGACGGCTGTCGAGGTGAGCGAGCTGGCAACCGCCATGGGGCATCCGTTCCAGCCGGAAACGCTGATTGAGCTTTTTCAACGCTGCGGGGAGGCGCCCCTGGCCCGGGTGGGGTTGATGGATGAGAAGCTGATCCGTGTGTATTTGCGACGCGATAGCCTTAGCTGAGCCAACGACGCCCTGAACCCGGCCTGGGCCGTTGGCGCTCACTTGGCAGACCACTGGCCGAGTGAGTCTTGAATCGTTTCCAGGGTCCTCACCCGACAACTTCGCAACGCCAGACATCATGAAATTTGTCCTCTGGGGCACCTATTGCGACGACGCAATCAACCGCCGGACCCCCTTCCGGGAGGAGCACCTGCTGGGATTACGTGGGCTTAAGGAGGCGGGCACCCTGCTGACCCTGGGACCAACGGAGGCAAGCACCCATGTGTTCGGCGTCTTTGAGGCCGACAGCCGTGAGCAGGTTGAACAGATCGTCAAAGCTGATATCTACTGGCGTCAAGGGATCTGGACGGCCGTGGAGATCTATCCATGGATTGATGCAATTCCATGGGACTAGGTCGATTCATTGCTCGAGGTGCCTAGGAGCGGTGTCCCTGTGAAGTGAGACTTGAGAGGTGTGTGGCGTTCTTGGAAATGTTGAGGTTGGTTGGCGTGCAGGATTCGTGGGAGAAGCTAGTGAATCATGACGAGAGTTGGTTGGATGCTGCTGACCTCACTCTGGCCCTGATCTTCCGGGAAAGCGAGAAAGCAGACCAGACGCCAAGTAATGGAAGTGGGCCAGGAACTTCGCTCGGCCCAGGATTGGGTGGTGGCGTCACGGCGCCTCCTCCGCCAAGGACGCCCGACTCCTCCAGGCTGGGGATGAAGAACTGGGGTGCGGAGGGGGGGCCATCGAACATGGTGGCCATGCCCAGCAGCAAGGCGACCAGGCCCGCAAGAAAGTACATGGTGTCCTCGAACTCAACTCAAACACAATACCGTAGTGGCATGGAATGGATTCAGCTGGCGTGGCGGCCGATACATTTCCGCTGTATAGTCCCCTTTGTTGGTCCAACCAGGTTCGTCGTGGTCGCGGGGCATTGACGGTTTTCCGTCATGATCAGAGCTTGATCCCCTCTCCATGCCAAGCGAGTGCCAGCATCCGCCAAGCCCGCCACTCGCTCGCAGCTCTCCCCAGAACCACCGCGAACGTGAACGAGCCCTACGAGCCGGACGTCTTGGAAATTTCTAGGCCTCCAGGCCGGACGATGGAGCGCTAAAGCGCGGTCTCAGCGGTCCTTGCAACGTTCAGCAGTGGGAACTGATGGACCCTGATGCCGCCGGGGTTCGCTGTCGCCTGATCAGCTGCAGGCTCTGCTGGCGTTCCTACGGTGCCACCGCCGAGATGCTGGCTGCTCCCCGCCCTCGACCAAGCTTGCCGTGACGGCGCTCTCCACCGCAGAGCCTCAGCTCTGCAGCAGCATGGCTGAAACCAGCGCCAGGATCCAGGAGCGCTTGGCGAGGCTTCCAGCCTTCAGAATTACTGGCAGAGTGGCTGCCAAATCTGCGGCATGGATCAGCTGATGGCTTTTGCACGGTTTCGGTTTCCACAATCCCTTGATGGATAGCAAGATGGTTCATGGCCTACCCTTGGTTCGTGCACAGGCTGGCCAGCCATCGCCTCCTCCTCCTGGTTTTGGCAGGTTTGCTGCTCGCCGGTTTTACCAGCCTCACCTGGCTCAATGATCTGCATGCTCGCGAACTGCTGGATCGACAGATCACCGCCAGCACGCTGCCTTTGACCTCCGATGCGATCCGTGCCAGCCTCAAGCAGGATTTGCTCCAACCTGGGCTGGTCTCCGGGTTGATGGCTCGCATTAAGTTCTTGTTGGCCACCCTCAGCCAGGGTGGCCAACAAGCCGAGCCACTGCGCCCGTACCTGGCCGGTCTCCAGCAAAAGACCGGTGCTGTCTCCGCTTTCTGGCAAGGGAGGACCATGGTCGCTCCTAGCAATGTACAGGCATTCTCAAGTTGGTTTCACTAGCCGATCCTTTGATCACTGGACTATCTCTTCAGGAATTCAGGACGTGCAGTTGAGATTAATCTCGACCGCGATAGCGCTGATTTGAGCCGCACCATGGCATTCATCAACGTCGGTCTCCAGGATCGCGGTGGACGACTACTTGCAGTTCCTGCAATAGGGCTGGATGTGCGTTCTTTGTTGTCTCAGCTGCTGCCTGTTCAGAAACGCTATGGAGCCAGGATCTTGTTGGTGGATCGCGGCGGCAAGCTTGCCCTCAGTTCTGATCGCAGTTTTGGCCTGCACAGGGAGTTGGCGGGGCTAGCGCCCATAGCAGCAGGATTTTGCGCCAGGCCCACACCAGTCCGCGGATCGCTGAACGCGGACGTGACCGCGATGTCAGCAGCAATCAGTTTCCTGAGATCGGTTGGACCCTCGTGATGGACCAGCAGCGCAATGCCGATCAACGCGCCCTGCTTTACCTTCTGATCGTGAATCTGGTGGCGGCTACCACCATCACCCTAGTGTTGTTGATCCTGGCTCAGCTAACACTGGGTCGGGATCATATGTGCCTGGAGGCGATTACCAGGACAGACAAAGTCAGTGAGGGCGGGTTGTGGTCATCCGGGCAGCAGTAGGGGCAGGCCAGGTTGCAGCGGGTTGTCAGCGATGACCGCAGCACTCCCGAACATCGGCCGAGGCGATTGAGCAGCGGCGGCGAAGCTGCCCTGGCGTTCACGTTCTGGCGGCAGGCGCTTCGGCGGCGGATGCATCTGCGGCAGAGGTCCCGGCGGCTGGCCCGCTGCCCTGAACTGCGGAGTGTTCTGCCCGGCTGTTCGCACCATGCGCTCGCTTCCCAGCGAGCCTGCCGGCGCTGAAGACTCTCGGGCGTCCGAAGACGCCATCCCGGGCGGCGGTTGGCCGCTGATCGATGGTCGGGCTCGAGCCACCCTGTCGCCCAGCGGCCCCCGTTTCTGGCAGAGCCTCACCCACCAGAGCGCCTGCCTCTCCTGTGCCTGGGGCACCGGCGGCCAGAACGGCGGCTTCCGCGATGAGCTGGGGGAACCGCTGCAGCGCTGCCTCAAGAGCGTTGAAGCGATCGGCGCCGAACCGCGGGCGGCGATGCCGCTTGAGGTGTCCGCCGGGCGCACGCTCAGCGACCTCCAGCGCCTATCGATGGCTGAGTGCGCTTTCCACGGCCGACCGCAACCGGTTGGGGCGGCTGGAGCGGCCCCTGATCCGGCATGACAGCAGCGCCAACGACGAGCCGATCAGCTGGCCGGAGGGGCACGCCTTCACAGCCGCCGCCTTCAGCGGGCCCGAGCCGAAGCGGGTCGCTTCCAACAGCTCCGGCCGCTCCTCCAACGAGGCCGCCTATCTGTTGCAGCTGCTGTTGAGGGCCCTGGGGGTGCTCGACACAATCGTAGATCTGGCCACAAGCCCAACACGGGCAACTTCCATGGCCTTGGGGCCCGGCAGACGTTGCTGTTGCCGGTGTTCAACCGCTTCGAAACGCCCCATCGCACCACGCTGGAATCCGGCAACAACTGGGTGCGGCTGAACGAACCCTGCAGCACCCATCTCAGCAGTGGTCAACTGATCAGCGAGGTGGAGTTCCTGGCGGCGTTGGCCCAGCGGTTGCAGGGCGATGGGCCGATCGACTGGCGCCGTTTGCGGGATCCCGTGTAGGTGCGTGAGCTGATCGCCTGCACGCGGCCTGGCTACGAAGCGATCGGCGAGATCGACGCCAGAGGGCGCGAGTTCGAGGTGGAGGGCCGGGTGTTCAGCGAGCCCAGCTTCGCCACGGCCAACGGCCGCGCCCAACTGGCGATCACGCCGCTGCCGCGGCTGAGCCTGCCCGACGCAGAACATTTCGGCGGGTTGCCGGGGGGCGAGATAGGGGTGGTGCTGAATGGGATCGCGGCCCGCAGCTACGGCCATCACAACAGCGTGGTGACCATGCAGGCCGATCGCTATCGGGGCCTGCCGCACCGCCAAACGATGCGGATGAACTCCCAGGATCTGGTCTCCAGTGGCCCGCAGGCTCACCAGCGGGTGAGCGTGCAGGGGGAAGCCGGCTGCCTGCGGGCATCGAGATCATCCCGGGCTCGATCCGCCCCGGAGCTTGGCTGATGTTGTATTCCTGGATCGATGCCATTCTCTGGAGGTAACCCACAAGCCTGCCGCTCGTTCTCGCCTGGGTCTAGGGGATTGAGGCTTTGGCGAGACCTGAGCAGCAACAATGCTCCGCAGCAGAGAAATGCCTCATAACGCATGGCCAGAACTGGCTTCCGGCATCTCCCTGTTGGGCGCTCGTTGCTGCCGGTCAGCATTCCCCGTCCAGTGGTGGCTGGCTCTGCGGAGCTTTTTTGCTGATCAGGTGGCGAGATGGGTTCCCCGAGGTTGCGATCACGAGTGCTCCTGTTTCAGCCCCCTGAGGACGGGGAAACGCCTGGCATCAGCGCATGACCAGGCTGGCCAGTCATCACATCTTCTTGTTATGGCGGCGATGTTGTTAGTCGGCCACGACGGCTTGTGCTGATTGAACGTGTTGCGGGTTTGCCAGTGGCTGGATCACCGGTTATTCGATCGCCGCTTGCTGGATTGCCAGATCACCGCCAGCAGCTTGCCGTTCAGCTCAGATGTGATTCGCTCCAATCTAGTGGGCACTGCCGAACCCCTCTCCCAGAAGCTGCACCGGGCGGATCAGCCCCTGTACGAGGCAAAGAGCGGTGGCGCGGATTGGAGCTGCACTCTCCCGGCTTCGGCGCATTGCCCAGATGGAGCCGTGGAATTGCTGCCGAGCGCGCTCCCAGGATCCCTGCTCACAGGCTTTTGTATTGTTACGCACACTGCACGGCAACGAGACGGGGCTAGAAGAAGCTGAGCTGCTTCTTAAGACAACCTAAAAAGTTTCCCCTTCTGATCCTTCCTCGCCTCGATTGTGCGGCCTCCCGCAAGGGGGGGCTCGCGGGGGAGCCAACCCAGCAACGTCCTATGACCTGGCTTGCAGATGTTTCGCTACACAGAGCATCGATTCGGCTCAGGGAGCGGCTCTCATTTGATCCCGCCATGCATGTTTGAATCGCCAAGGGGAAATGAATAATGGCTTAGGGGCTAATTGTTTTGGGTCCTTCAAGTCTTTGTGCCTGTCATTGTTGCTACTGTTGACTCCTTCTTGTTTGTTGCGTGAAGTGTGGAGCAAATTATTACGCGTGCTTTCCGTATCAGCATGTTGAATTTTTTAGGCCTCTTCGACCACCGTTGCATCTCAAACATGGCTGCCATCGTTCATTCTTTCTTGGGGGTTGTCGCCCAGCTCGGCTTCCTGATGAGTGATCCAGCGTCTGCCGCAAGGCAGCCCGCTCAGGATCGTCTCTGCGATCGTCCCATAAGCCTCTGCCTGGTTGATCCACAGCAACGGCGGGGGATCGACAAGCGTTCCGAATCCGGGCCGGCGGAACGAAAGCCCGAAAGCTTGGAGGATTTGCGGCAAAAGCTCCTGGCCTCTAGCCTGCGCCTGGCTTCGCTTAATCGCGCAGCCCCCCAGAATTTGCAGGCGTGGTTCACGTTCAACTCCTTCCGCTACGCCATCGCCACGAACAACTACTTCCGTGTGCGCCATGCCAAAGAAAGCTGCACTGAGCAAGTCGCCGCCTGGAACACAGCGCTCAATGAAGCAAAGAGGGCGAACATCACCAGTCATCTCAGAGACATACCGCCGAATTGTCAGCTGCGCTGAAGTGCAGCTCCTCCAAGGCGCTGAAGTCCAGCTCCTTCATGGCGCTTGGCAAACAAAGCCTTTGGCAAATATAGCCTTTGGTAACAAAGAGTTTGGCAAACAAATAGCTTGCTGAACGAAAAGCTTTGCAAGCAATCCCTTGGGTGAGCAAGGTTTTGGCTAAATGATGGCGAAGTAACTCCCCTTGCGTGATCAGCAACTAAGCCCCGCAGATCTGCGCAACACCAACCCGAACGAGCCTTGTGGCCTGGCTTGCTGCCCCCTGCCGAGCAACTGGCCTGGCGTTGCGGTAGCTGGTTGCTGATCCAGCGGATCAAACCCGATCAGCTGGGTTGCCGCTGATCAGGCGGGTGATGGAGGCTCTCAGCCGCCGAGGTAGGCCATTTCGGCGTGGCCGATGCCCCGGGCCGCCATCCCCTCCGCGGCGCAGCTGCGCTGCTGCCGTTCCTCGCTGTAGCGATCGCCGCGCTGACGCCAGATTCGGCTCAGCACCTCGCTCAATGCCTCGGCCGGGGTCTCGGGCTGGAGCCAGGGCCGTAGGTCGACACCATCCCCCGGCGCCGCAAACAAGCAGGTGTAAGCCACACCATCGGCGGTGATCCGCAGGCGATCGCAATCGCCGCAGAAGGGCTGCGTGACCGATGCCACCAGGCCAAGCCAACCGCCGCCATCGCGGTAGCGCCAGCGGCTGGCGGTGCCGTTCTGAGGCCGGCCCTGGGGCTCCAGGGGCCAGCATTGGCTGATGCGCTCCAGCATGGTCTGAGCCGGCAGCACCTGCTCAAGGCTCCAGCCATTGCGGCTGCCCACGTCCATGAACTCGATCAGCCGCAGCTCCAGCCCTTGCTGCCGCGCCAGCTGGGCTAAGGGCAGCAGCTGATCATCGTTCCAGCCCCGGCGGATCACGGCGTTGAGTTTCAGCTGACCTTGCCCTGGATCGAAGCCGGCGGCGCGGGCGTGGTCGATCGCCCGCAACACCCGCTCCAACACCAGCTCACCGCGTTGTTTGTCGGCTCCCAACCCCGCCATGCGAGCCACGCTGATGCCATCGGCGCCATCAAGGCTGAGGCTGAGCCGATCCAGCCCGGCGGCGCGCAGGGCCCGGGCTCGCTCGGCTGTGAGCAACTGGCCATTGCTGGTGAGGGCGATCTCACCCAGGGCGGGGGAACCCTGCCGCAGAGGCTGCAGCGCCGCGATCAGGTCCTCCAGCTCACGATGCAGCAACGGTTCGCCGCCGGTGAGCCGCAGGGTGCGCACCCCGAGCCCCACCGCCGCCCGCACCAGCTCCAGGCGCTGGTTCAAGCGCAACAGGCCCGGCGGATCCCGGTCATCCGGGCAGCAATACGGGCAGGCCAGGTTGCAGCGGGCCGTCAGCGACATGCGCAGCACACCCGGTGCACGCCCGAGGCGATCGAGCAGGGGCGGGGAGGATCCCATGGGGCACACGCTATGGCGGCGGACGGCCAGCTGACGGAAGAACGCCAAGGTCCTGGCCTCAGCCGCGGCGACCTCACATAGCCCCGCTCGGCAACCGCGGTCGTTCGCCGCCTGGCCCCCAAGCTGGCGCCTGACCTCCAAGCTGGCGCCCGGCCCCCAGCTGCCGCGGCGGCACCGGCGACCGCAAGGGATCCCCGAGGCAAGCGTGGGCGTCCCATGTCGGAGCATTTGCATAGGCGAGGGGCCTGCCAGGCGCCGCTGGGAGGCGGCCACCCAACAGCCGCTCCCAGACATCCCCACAATTTCCAGATCCCCGGTAGGTCGCGCCATGAGCTCAGTTCCCTCAGCCCCTGGCCCCTCCACCCCTGGCCCCTCCGCCCCTGGAGCCTCCACCCCCGCCTCAGCCGACGACGCCCCAGCGGCCGAGGACGCCATCGCGGGTGGGGGCTGGCCGCTGATCGACGGCTGGGCCCGGGCCACGCTGTCCCCCAGCGGCCTTCGCCTCTGGCAGACGTTGAACCACAAGAGCGCCTGCCTCTCCTGCGCCTGGGGCACGGGCGGCCAAAATGGCGGCTTCCGCGATGAGCTGGGCGAACCGCTGCAGCGTTGCCTCAAAAGCGTCGAGGCGATTCAGGCGGAGCTGATGCCGGCGGTGCCCCGGGAGGTGTTTGCCGGCAGCACGATCGCGGCGTTGCGGCAGCTCGATTCCTACGCCTGCGACCGGCTGGGCCGGCTGGATCGGCCCCTGATCCTGCGCCAGGGCCAGGAGCACTACGAGCCGATCAGCTGGGAGGAGGTCCATGGCCTCACGGCCAACGCCTGCCGCACGCCCCCACCGGAGCGGGTGGCCTCCTACAGCTCCGGGCGCTCCTCCAACGAGGCCGCCTTCCTGCTGCAGCTGCTGCTGAGGGCCCTGGGCAGCAACAACCTGGCCGATTGCTCCGATCTCTGCCACGCCCCCTCCACCGTGGGCTTGAACCGGGTGTTCGGCAGCGGCACCTCGATGGTGAGCCTGGAGAGCTTGCAGCGGAGCGAGTGCGTGGTGCTGGTGGGCTCCAACGCCCCCGCCAACCACCCCAGGCTGATGAATGAGCTGATCCGCCTGCGGCAGCGGGGCGGCACGGTGATCGTGATCAACCCCGTGCGCGAAGGCGGGTTGATCAGCTTTGGCTCGCCGGCCTTCCCCGTCCGGTCGATGCTGAACGGCAGCGACATCGCCTCGTTGTTCCTGCAACCGGTTCCCGGCTCGGATACGGCCGTGTTCCTCGGCATCCAGAAAGCGCTGCTGGCCCAAGGGGCCATTGCCTGGGAGTTTGTGCGGGCCCATGCTGATGGCTGGCCCGAACTGATCGCCCAGATCGAAGCCACCAGTTGGGAGGCGATCTGCGGCTGCTGCGGCCTCAGCCGCGCCGAGCTCGAGCAGGCCGCCCAGCGCATCGCCGCCTGCAACGGCGTGGTGTTCGCTTGGGCGATGGGCATCACCCACCACAGCAACGGCACTGTGAATGTGCAGGCGATTGCCAACACCGCCGTGCTCAGCGGCAACGTGGGCCGGCCTGGGGCGGGCACCATGCCGATCCGGGGCCATTCCAACGTGCAGGGCTTCGGCTCGATGGGGGTGAGCGCCAGCCTGCGCGAGCCGTTGCGGCAGGCATTGGAAACCCTGCTGGAGCGCCCGCTCAGCCGCGAACCCGGCTACGACACCCGCCGCCTGATCGAGGCCGCCGACCGGGGACAGGTGGACACGCTGCTCTGCCTGGGAGGCAACCTGTATGGCGCCAACCCCGACAGCGACCAGGCCCGCCGCGCCATCGGCCGGATCGACACGGTGGTGTACCTGGCCACCAAGCCCAACACGGGCCACTTCCATGGCCTCGGCGCCCGCCAAACGCTGTTGCTGCCGGTGCTCAACCGTTTCGAGACGCCCCAGCGCACCACCACCGAATCGGGCAACAACTGGGTGCGCTTCAACGAACCCGGCAGCTCCCACCTGCGCCAGGGTCAGTTGATCAGCGAAATCTCCTTTTTGGCCGAACTGGCCCACCGGCTGCACGGCTCCACCCCGATCGACTGGCGCCGCCTGCACGACGCCGGCTATGTGCGCTCCCTGATCGCCCGCACCGTGCCCGGCTATGGGGCGATGGCGGACCTGGATGCCAGCCGCCAAGAGTTCGAGGTGGCTGGGCGGGTGTTTCAGCGGCCCAGCTTCGCCACCCCCAACGGCCGCGCCCAGCTGGCGGTCACACCGCTGCCCCAACTGCGCCTGCCCGACCTCGCTGATTTCGGTGGTTTGGCGATCGGGGAGAAGGGCCTGGTGCTGAATCTGATCACCGCCCGCAGCTACGGCCAGCACAACACGGTGGTGTACAAGCAGGCCGATCGCTACCGCGGCATGCCCCATCGCCACACAATTTTGATGAACCCCCAGGATCTGGTCTCCAGTGGCCTGGCGGCGCACCAGCGGGTGACCGTGCAGGGGGAGGCCGGACGGCTGGAGGGGGTGGAGATCATCCCGGGCTCGATCCGCTCAGGCGCGGCGTTGATGTTCTACCCCGAGGCGAATGTGTTGATGCGGGCCGAGATCGATGCCGAGAGCGGCACGCCGGCCTTCAAGCGGGTGCCGGTGCTGGTGCGGGGCTGATGGCCCGATCCGGAGCCTGGCTCCAAGGCCGCTTAACCCAGCGGAACGGCAGCCGCTCACGCCCGCGGCCGGGCGGGAAGGTCGCATCCGCCCGGCCCTGGCGGCCCAGGGGCCAGCCGATCAGCGGCTGCCCCGCTGTGCTGAGCAGCAGCGCTCCCTCACCGCTGCAGCCTGACTTGCCCCTTCCACACTTCGAAGGTCACATCGTCTTCGAATAGCTCCTGCGGGTCGATCGTGGCATCGTTGTAAACGAGCACGCCTTTGTCGTGATACTCCGGT
>JBIIIX010000165.1:0-6703 GCA_044234415.1 Cyanobium sp. | reverse complement strand
GCCGCCGCGTCAGCGGCGCTGCAGTTGGAGCTGGCGGCCTTTCGGGGCGGTTGCGAGCGGCTGTTCAGCCTGGCCCGTGTGCTGCTCCCCGAGGCGCTGCCGGGATTTGCCCTGGCGCCCGCCGCCCGGGCCCAGGCCTCCGAGGTGGCCGGGGCCGATCCGCTGCTGCCGGCCTCCACGGCCGCCCCGCCCGCGCCGATCCGTCCCAGCTCCGGATCGGAGGCCCACCAGCCCTCCACGCTGGAGCGGCTGGCCGGCTGGTTGGAGGGTCAGCTGGGAACGGCCCTGCTGGCCTTGGGCGCGGAGCTGCTGCCGCCACCAGCGGCGGCCTTCCGGGCTGCCGCCAGTTCGCTGCTGCCCGCTGCCCTGGCCAGCGTGGCCATCCCGCTGGCGCTGGTGGATGGTGAGATCCGCTGGGGCGCGGCGCGGCGGGGCGCCAGCGAGCGCTTTCGGCTGGTGCTGCGGCTGTGCGGCGCGGCGGACGAACCGGAACGGCTGGAGGTGCGGCTCGAACCGGAACTGGCCGGCGACCTGCTGCCGGAGCACCTTCGCTTGGAGGTGGCTGGCGTGGCGGTGGGCCCTGGTGGGGAAGCTGGAGCGGGGCCGTTGGTGTTAACGGTGCCGGCCGATGAGCGGCCGATCGAAATCCGGCTGCGCCAGCCGGGCTCCTCCGACCTGGTGCTGCCGGCCTTGAGCTTCCGCGGCTCGGCGTCCGATGGCCCACCGCCGCCAGCGCCCTGAGCCGGGGGGGGCGGGCCTTCTGGCGGTCGGCCCGCGCTAGGGAGGCCAGCGGCAGCGCCAGTGCCGGTGCCAGCTCCCGGTCCAGCGCCACAGCCATGCCCGGCTCCAGCGTCAGCGCCAGCGGCGGCCACCGCTTCCAGCGCCGCCGCCAACAACGGCTTCCGCCGCCGCCAACAAGGGCTTCCACCAAGGCCCCCCCGCGGATGCGCCACCATGCCCCCAGCCCTGATGCAGGACGGTGCCGAATGGCCAGCATCGATCTCCATCTCCAGGCCCTGGATGACGGCGATCAGCTGGCGGTGCTGCTGGTGAGCCCTGCCCTGCAGGGCGGCTTCACCACGGCGTTGCCGCGGCGGCTGCTGGAGCTGCAGGCCACCTGGCGGCGCCGCTACCTGCACCACCACGGCGGAGCCGTTGAGGCGGCGGTGGTGGAGGACTACGGCGAGCGCCTGATCCTGGCCTTGCGGCAGTGGTTTGACCAGCCCTGCTGGCAACCCTTGCAGCGGGCGTTGCGGCTGCAGCCGGGGCTGCCCTTGCGGCTGCGGTTGGCGCCGGCCCTGCGGGCGCTGGAGGATCTGCCCTGGGAGACCCTGCCGCTGGACCGGCCGTTGTGGCGCCTACCGCCGCTGGATCCTCCCCAACCGGTGGCGCGGCCCCGGGCTCGGCAGGCGCGGCTGCTGCTGCTGGTGGGCTACGAGGAGGGGCTGGAGCTGCAGCGGGAGGTGGAGGAGCTGCAAGCCCTGGCCCAACGCAACCGCTGGCTGTTGCGGCTGTTGCGCGGCGACGACGCCGGCGCCGATGCCGTGCGGGCCGCCCTGGAGGAGGAGCCGGGCTGGGATCTGCTGATCTTCCTCGGCCACGGCGCCGGCGATCCGGAGCGGGGCGGGCGGCTGCAGCTGGGCGACGGCCAGTGGCTCAGCGGCGAGCGGCTGGAGCCGGCGCTGCGGCGGGCGGCGGATCGCGGACTCGCCACCGTGCTGCTGAACTGCTGCCAGGGGATCGATCTGGCCCATCGCTGCTTGGCGGTGGGGGTGGCCTGGGTGCAGGTGTTTCGCGAGCCGGTGCCCGATGGGGCCGCGGCCCGAACCTTCCGCCGGCTGCTGCGGGACCTGCAGGCCGGTCAACCGTTTGCCCAGGCCTGCCAGGTGGCGTCCCTCAGCCTGGAGCAACCGCCCTGGGGGTCCTGTCGCGGGCTGCTCAGCGCCTACGGCCATCCGGAGGCGCCGCCGTTCCGTTGGCCGCGGCCGGGCCAGGGGTTGCAGCGCCGCGAGCTGCTGCTGCTGGCCGGCAGCGCTGGCGCCGCCGCGGCGGTGGGCCTGGGGCTCGGCTGGGAGGGGCGCGCTCGCCAGGGGGCCCGGGTGTGGCGCATGGCCACCTACCTCGGGTCCCGCGACCAGCGGCTGCTGGTGGGGCAGGCTCCGTTCCGGCTGGCGCGGCGGTTGGCGCAGCTCACCGATGGCCGCTTCCAACTCAAGCTGGAGGATCGCTCGGCCCTGTCCACCTCCCAGATCTTCCGGCTGGTGAACGAGGGCCGCGCCTGCCAGTGCGGTTACGCCGACATCTATTACGACAAGACATTGCTGCCGTTGATCTTCGCCAAGGCGGTGCCCTTTGGGCTGACGCCCCGCGAACAGACGGCCTGGTTGAGCTACCACCCGGCCAATCAGGGAGCGGCGGAGGGGGCGCTGCAGGGTTCGGAGGATGCCCGGCGACTCCCATTTCACCAATCGGTGTTTGGCCGCATCGTGGTGGAGGGCCAGAAGCTGAGCGACCTGCGCTCGTTTCCACTCACCTGCACGGGCGGGCAGATGGGCGGCTGGTTCAAGCGGGAGCTGCGCGATCTGGAGGATTTGCGCGGCCTGCGCATGCGCATCCCCGGGCTCGGCGCCGATGTGCTGGCCGCCTTCGGTGTGCAAACCGATATCGCCCTGAATGCCGGTCGCACGATCGGCCCCAGCGAGATCGCCGAGCGGCTGCGCCACAACAAGCTCGATGCCGCCGAATGGATCGGTCCCTATGACGACGAGGCGCTGGGATTGGAACGCTATGCCCGCTTTTACTACACCCCCGGTTGGTGGGAGCCCTCCACCACCACCGAGCTGATGGTGAACCGCCAGGCGCTGGAGGCCCTGCCGTTGGAGCACCGGCGGGCGTTGGAGATGGCCTGCGCCGACACCTACACCTGGATCCTGCGGGAGTACGACCTGCGCAACATGGGCGCCCTGGAGCGGCTGCGGCGCCAAGGGGTGGAGTTGCGCCGCTTCAGCCCGGAGATGCTGGCGGCGTTCCGCCAGGAAACAGAGCGGCTGCTGGCGGAGCAGAAGCGGCAAGACCCGGAGCGGTTCGGCTATGTGTATGACGAATGGCGGCGCTTCCGCGAGCGCATCCGCGCCACCATCGCCGTGACCCAGTTCAGGGAGCCGGATCGGCCGGTCTGAGCCAACGGCCCAGGTCCAGGTCGGTGGCGGCCTGCAACCGGGCCAGCAGCGCCGGCAGACCGTCTTGGCCGCCGCGGCTCTCGCCCACCAGCCGCAGCTCCTCCACCGCGATCGGCGGCACCGCTTGGCGCAGCAGGGCGAGCAAGGGCTGCAGGCGCTGCATCAGGTAGATGGTGCGGCCTTCGGGGCCGGCCGCCAGCAGCGATTCCATCAGCACCCGCAAAGCTTCCGCCTGGGCGTCGCCATCGGCGCGGATGCCGGCGGCGCTGGCCCGGGCGGCGGCCAATGCCTGCTGGCAGGCCGCTTCGGCGGGGGCGACGACATCAGCCTGCAGCTGAAACGCCACGCTTTCAATCCGGGCCTCCTGCAGGGGCAGCTCCGCTTCGACGCGCGAGCGCTCGCCCGCCGTCTCCGCTTCGGCTTCCGCCACCAGCGCCTGCTCACGCGTGCTGGCGTCCTTGATGCGACGGCTGGCCTCGGCGCTGGCGATCGCCTCATCCCGATCGAACTGCACCAGGCGGGTGCTTTTGTACCGCTCCGTCGCTTCGATGCGCGACTGGGCGCGGGCCTCGGCTTCGGCGATGCGCGACTGGCGCAGCAGTTCCACCTGCTGGGGCTTTCCTAAGGAATCGAGATAGCGCACCTTGTCGCGGATGGCGGTGAGTTGCAGGCTGTCGAGTTCGAGGCCGAGACGGGACAAATCGTCCGAGGCCTCCGACAGCAATTCGCGAGCGAACGCCTCAGCGTCGGCGTTCACCTGTTCTGGGGTGAGGGTGGCGACGACGCCCCGCAAATTGCTTTCCAACGTCACCCGGGCCAGCTCGCTCACCTGTTCGCGGCTGCGGCCCAGCAGCCGTTCGACGGCGGCGTGGATGGTGGGTTCATGGCCGGCGATCTTCACGTTGGCCACCCCTTCCACACAGATGCGGATGCCGGTGCTGGTGAGGGCGTTCTCGACCTTGATCGGGATGTTGAGGTTGCTCAGGTCGATCGCCTTGAGCTCCTCCACCAACGGCAGCAGCAGGCTGCTGCCGCCCTTGAGCAGGCGATAGCCGCGCTGGCTGGGCAGGCCGTAGATCACCAACGCCTGATTGGGCTCACACACGGCCAGCAAGCTGCGCAGGCCGCCGCGCAGGGCCAGCACGCCGCTGGCAGCAAGCAACAGAACAATGATCGTGCTCATGGCTGAAGAGTGCGGGGGGACTGAAGGGCCTGGAGCACATCGATGCCGAGGGTGTCGCGCACCTGCTCCAGGAAGCCGCGCATGACGGCCGGATGGATGGCGGCCAAGGCCGCCAGATCGACGGGATCGCCGGTTTCCACCGCCTTGATGTGATCCAGTCGCAGTTGGGAGCTCACGGCCACGGCCTCGGCCAGCACCGTTTCGATCTGCTGCAGCACGAACAGGGAGGCGGCCTGATCCCCGGCCTCGCGCCACACCGCCGCCAGCTGATCGTTGACGGCGGCGCTGGCGCGGGCGTTTTCGGCGGTGGCGGCCGCCGCGCCCCGGCACTGCCACTCCATCGCCTGCTCTTCGGCCCTGGCCGGCAGCACCACATCAGCTTCCAGCCGTCGCCGCTCCAGGTCGGAGCGCAGGGCCTGCAACGCCTTTTGGGCGCGGGCGCGGGCTTCCTCCGCCACCGCCTCCACGCGCTCCTCAGCGGAGCGCACCCGTTCATCCAGGCGGGCCCGCATGGTGCGCAGGGCATTGCCCCGCTCCTCGATCACCGTCTGGGCGGCGGCGGCGGCCACTTCGGCCCGTTCCTCGGCCTGGGCTTCGCGTTGCTCGGCGTCGCTGACCCCTTCCGCCTCGGCGATGGCGGCATCGCGCAGCACCTCCGCCAGCCGGGCGCGGCCGAGCGAGTTGAGGTAGTCCACTTCGTCGCTGAGGCGCAGGATTTTGAAGGTGTCCACCTGCAGGCCGAGCTTGGCCAGGTCGGCGCGGGTGACGTCCAGCACCTTGGAGGCGAAGCGCAAGCGGTCTTGGTTGATCTCTTCCGGGGTCAAGGCCGCCACCAGCTCGCGCAAGTGGCCTTCGAGGGTGCGGGTGGCGACGAGGCGCACCTCCTCCTCGTAGTTGTGCAGGAAGCGTTCGATGGCATTGCCGACGCAGTCCACCTCGGTGCTGATCTTCACGGTGGCGATGGCAGCCACATCGATCGGCGTGCCGCCTTTGGCGTAGGCCTTGACCACCTGGATCGGCACCTGTTGGCAGCGCACATCCATCCAGCTGCAGCGCTCCAGCAAGGGCAGCGCCAAGGAGCGACCGCCATGCACCACCCGGTAGCCCACCATCTGGCCGTCGCGGCGGCGATGGCCGCGGCCGGCGATCACCAGGATTTGATCCGGCCGGCAGTTGGGGGCGAAGAGGCGATAAAGGCCCAAGAGCAACCCCACGCCGCTACCGAACGCCAACGCGATCAGCAGGGCAAGGTCGATGGAGGGCACCCCGCTGACCTGAAAGGGGGGCCAGGACCTGGACGAATTGGGAGCGCCGCCCACGCTGGCGAACAGCGGAGGCGACGCCGATGAGGCGGTGTTCATGGCGGATCGGAAAACGAGATGGCCGTGACCCAGAGGTCATGCCCCTGCTGATGCAGGACCATGACCCGATCCCCCTCCAGCAACGGCCGCTCGTCCATGCCGTAGGCCGGAGAGTCGATCAGGCTGCCCCGCACCTGCAGGCGCACCAAGCCGCGCAACGAGCGACTGCAGGAGAGCAGCACGCGGCCCCGTTGGCCGACCAGATCCTGCTGGCGCACCAGGCTGTCGCCGGGTTGCCAGCCCAAGAGGCGGCGCCAGAAGCGCCACAAGCCAACCAGCAGTCGGATCAGGGGGATCAGGGGAGCAGGGGGGGGGCGGGGCCTTGACCCCGGGACGCCCTCCAATGGGTTGGGGTTGGCTCGGTTGATTCAGGGGACCCCCCAGCGCTGGCGCGATGCCGTCATCCCCACCACGCGATCCCGCCCGCAAGCGATCTCGGCCGGCCGCGGCCCCGCCAACGAATCCAGCAGAGGCCTGGAGTCGCCTGGAGTGCTGGAAAAACCTCCGGCCTCCCCACCGCTTTACCCCAAGCGCGGCCTGCGCCGCAGCGAGAGACGCACGAAGCAGATTTAGAGCGAAAGCGAACAAATCGAGAGAGAAAGCGAGCTGATCGAGAACGAAAGCGAGCTAATCAGGAACAAAACCGAGCCGCTGAAGCGAGAGTCCGAGCAGATCAAGCAAGAAACGGAGCGGCTGTAGACGCAGTCGGCCGGAGGCCATGGCAGCTGAACGTCAAAGGCAAGCAACGGCTCTCACAAATCGATGCGCTTTGCTTTCCGGACGCCTTCAGCTCGATCCCAACCCCGCCAACCGCGATCGATTCCGAGCCTTCCTCTCGCTGATGGCCGACGCCACAGGTGGTGATGGTTGAAGTCGCCTGCTGGCAACCGCGGCCTGAATCAAATCAGCCATCACCCCAGAAGTGTGTTGGATTTAACACCCCGTTTCCGCCTCTGCGGCGATCAGCCAACCTCCAAGGC
>JBIIIX010000164.1:0-6708 GCA_044234415.1 Cyanobium sp. | reverse complement strand
TGGCCTTGGGTCGTTCGGGTCTGGCCCCTGGCTCCCAAGGCTTTGGCCTGGAGGCTTGCCGATGATCGATGGGACCAGCGCTGCCCTGGCCCCATCCGGCTGGCAGCTCGGGGTTGGAGAACCTCCGGACCAGCCCTGCGGACCAGCTCTCCGGACCGCCGCCAGCCTCACCCCGGATCGTCAAGGCAAGACTTGCCTTGCCAGCCTCTGATTGCGAAGCGTTGTCAAGAGCATGTGGTCTGCTTGGGCTGCCAACGCCGGGTTGCCCCATCCCCGGGGTGCCCCATACCCGGGGTGCCAGATCTGGTTCAGTGGCGATCCGCTAGCGCTGGCCCCGACCGACCTCAGAGGCTCCACGGGGATGCACCGGGCCGCCGCCGCCATTCCCGAAACGGGGATCCATGGCTGCGCTGGTGGTCTCGCGTCGACATCTCAGCCCTCGGCTCCGGCCGCCCTGCTGGCCAGCTGTTCCAGCAGGCGATTTTGCTCGGAGGCGCCGCAGGCGGCGATCACCTCGTCGAGTTCGCCTTCGAGCACCGGCTCCAGGCTGAAGTTGCGGCCGAGACGGTGATCGGTCACCCGGTTGTCTTTGTAGTTGTAGGTGCGGATTTTTTCGCTGCGATCGCCGCTGCCCACCTGGGCCCGGCGGGCGGAGCTCTCGGCGGCGTTGGCCTCAGCCAGCTGGCGCTCGTAGAGCTTGGCCCGCAGGATCTCCAAGGCCCGCTCCCGGTTCTGCAGCTGGGAGCGCTCCTGGGTGCAGAACACGCGGATGCCGGTGGGTTTGTGCATCAGGTCCACGGCGGTCTCCACCTTGTTGACGTTCTGCCCACCGGCACCGCCCGAGCGGGCGGTGCTGATCTCGAGGTCGCCCGGATCGATTTGCACTTCCACGGGATCGGCTTCTGGCATCACGGCGACGGTCGCGGTGGAGGTGTGCACCCGTCCCTGGGATTCGGTGGCCGGCACCCGCTGCACGCGATGCACGCCGGCTTCGAACTTGAGCCGGCTGTAGACGGAGTCCCCCTGGATGGAGAGGATCAGCTCGCGGAAGCCTCCGAGCTCGGCCTCTGAAGCACTCAGGGGCTGGACCCGCCAGCCGCAGGACTGGGCAAAGCGCTCGTACATGCGGGCCAGGTCGCCGGCCCATAGGCAGGCTTCGTCGCCGCCGGCGCCGCTGCGGATTTCCAGCATCACGCTGCGCTCATCGCGGGGATCGCGGGGCAGCAGGGCCAGGATCAACCGTTGGTTCAGATCACTGATCGAGCCTTGAAGACGTTCCAGCTCCTCCTGGGCCAGGGCCACCAGCTCCGCCTGGTTGGGATCGTCCCGGTGTTCCCGCAGCAGCAAGCGGGCCTGCTCCAGTTCATCTTCCAGCTGGAGCAGCGTCTGGTAGTCGAGCACCAGGGGCTCAAGCCGCGAGCGTTCGCGGGCCAGCGACTGGAGTTGGGCCGGGTCGGACGCCAGAGCGGGATCGGCCAGCTGGCGCTCCAGGGTGGCGAAGGTGCGGCTGGCGGTTTCGAGGCGCTGGCCCAGCAGGGTGCGATCCATCAACGGCACCGGACGGAGCGGGGTGTAAAGCCTGGCGCCCGGCGGCCAAACCGGTAGGAGTCGGGCGGGCGATCATCAACGCCCACTGAAACGGTCCTGTCCAGCACAGGGGCAAGCAAGCGGACGAACAACCGGAACATCAGCGGAGCGGAGCGAGTGGAGTCCGGCCGGCCGTTCAAACCGTTGCAAACTCAGCGCCACTGCTGGGCGCCGGCAAACGGCCTGGCAAGGCCTCGGTTGGCAAGCGGTGGTCAAGCCCCTCTGCGGGAGAGAGCGGTGCGGAGAGCGCGGGAAGGCCAGGGGGCCCCGCGCTCTCCGCACCCGTGACGAGATGACCGGTCGATGGTCCGTGCACTGCATTCCGAAGCACTGCAATCCGTGGCACTGCAACTGGGCGAGACCTGCAACCTGGGCCGCCGGGTCTCTCAGCCCAAGGGCTTCAAGATGGAGCAAGGCCGGAGGAACCGCCTGAACAGCAACGGGCCGTCTCAAGCCCGGCGAACAGCAGCTTCAGGGGCCCTGACGGGGCCAACGCTGCTGGGGTGGAGCTCGTTCGCTGCGCCTTGAGGGCACAGAGGTTCTCGGGGGGTTCCCCGTGGTTGCCTGCGGAGCTCAAGGCCATGAGCTGGGGTTAGATCCGCAGAGCTGGTGTAGATGCCAGCCGGTCGCCGTTCGCGTCGAGGGATGGCAAGGGGCCAGCCACGAAGGAGCTCCTAGGGAATGCTTCGTGGCTGTTTGGAGGCGGGCGTGGCGGAAGCAACCCTGGCGAAAGCCTCCGTGGGGGCAGCGGCCTTGGCGGAAGCAGCCGTGGCGGAAGCGACCGTGGGAGCAGCGGCCTTGGTTGGCAGCGCCCGTGGTGGCCGATCACCCCGAGCAGCGCTGGCGAGGCGAACTGGGTGGTGAGGACATGGAAGGGAAACCGCGACGATCCGCGCAATCAGCCCTTGGATTGAGCGGGCACCTTGTCGGCTTGCTGCGCAGGGGGCACCGCTTTGGCGGCGGTGTCGGCGCCGCCCATGCCGTACTTGCGCATGAAGCGATCCACCCGCCCCTCGGTGTCGAGGATCTTTTGGGTGCCGGTATAGAAGGGATGATTGCCGCTCCAGACGTCGACGTGAAGCTCGGGCTGGGTGGAGCCTGTGGTCATAACCACTTGGCCATTGCAGATCACCTTGGCCTCGGGGTACCAGGTGGGGTGGATGTCGGGCTTGGGCATGGTGAGGAAGTCGTCGGAGCTGAAGTGACGGGGAGGCCTGGCTTCAGCGCTTGGAGAATTGGGGTGCCTTGCGGGCTTTCTTGAGGCCGTACTTGCGGCGCTCCTTGGCGCGGGGATCACGGCTGAGGTGGCCTTCCACCTTCAGGGGTTTGCGGTTGTCCAGAGAGAGCTCGCAGAGAGCACGGGCAGCGCCCTGCTTGATGGCATCGGCTTGGCCGGTCAGGCCACCACCGCGCACATTCACGAGGATGTCGTACTGGCTTTCCAGACCCAAGGTTTGCAAGGGAGCCTTCACCGCCGCCAAGTAGGCGGGGTTGTAGTTCAGGTAGTTGTCGCCGGGGCGTCCATTGATGGTGAGCCCGCCTTGGCCAGGCACGATACGGACCCGGGCGACGGCGGTTTTGCGACGTCCGGTGCCCCAGTAGACGACAGATTTCGAGGAGCTGGTCATTGGGCGGAGGCGGCGGGATCGAGGGCGAGGGTTTGGGGTTGCTGGGCAGCGTGGGGGTGAGCGTCACCGCGGTAGACCTTGAGCTTGCGAAACAGCTGCCGTCCGAGGGTGTTGTGGGGCAACATTCCCTGGATGGCCTTCTCGACGATGCGCTCGGGCAAACGATTCTGTAGGTGGGTGAAGGTTTCGGTCTTCATGCCGCCTGGCCGACCGGAGTGGCGGCGATAGAGCTTCTGGGTGGCCTTGTTGCCGCTGACCCGAACCTTCTCGGCATTGATCACCACGACGAAATCGCCGGTGTCGAGATGGGGGGTGTAGGTGGGCTTGTTCTTGCCTCGCAGCACGGAGGCCACCTCGCTGGCGAGTCGGCCGAGGGTCTGGTCGGCGGCATCCACCACGTACCAGCGGCGCTCGAGCGTGTCAGGAGTGGGCAGGGTTGTCTTGTTCATTGCACCTGGAGAGGCACTGGTGGCGAACGGAGTGGGTTCCGGATCGGACCAGCTCGTCGCATAAGCGATCCAGCAGCTTACCGCGTCGTTGGCCTGGGTCTCCACGGGCAGAGCCCATCAACGCGATCAAGGGGCCAGGGGCAGCGTCACGGGCCGGCTCCGGGCAGGTCGAAGGGGTGCCGTGAGCCATGGCGTCTTGGCCTCGTACGGACAACCCAAGACCAGGCCCGCTTGACGGCCGCGATCGGCCGCTGTCCAGTTCAGCCTGGCTTGTGGCGGATTCAGGCCTGGGCGCCCAGGCCTCGCCTATGGGTTGGCGATCAACGGAGGTGGATCCGTTGATGGCAACAGAAAGCGAGGTTGAGAATCGAAGCAGACAGCCTCCTCGAACAGGGGTGTCGGGTAGCCGACCCGCAGCAGACAAAGGCCATGGGCTGGGGCCGCCTCGCGCACCTCGTGGCGCCGGCGTTGCCGCCAGCGCTGTTCAAACGCGGCGACGCTGAGGCGGCTCTCGCCCACCGCCACCAGTTGCCCCAGCAACAGCCGGACCATGCCGTACAGGAATCCGCTGGCCTGAACTTCAACGCTGAGCAGATCGCCTTGTCGTTCCAGGCTCACCTGCTGAATGGTGGTGCGAGCGTGGGCCCTGCGGCTGCCAGCCCGCTGAAACGCTGAGAAATCGTGCTCCCCCAGCAGCGTGTGCAGCGCCTGGGCCATCGCTTGGTCATCCAGGCATAGCTGATAGCGGTGCCAGCTCCACGCCGCAAGGAAAAGATTGGGTCTGCGGCCGTTGTAAATGGTGTAGCGATAGCGGCGGTAGCAGGCCGAAAAACAGGCGTGCCAATCGCTGGGCACGGCGACGGCCGCCCGCACACGGATGCTCGCGGGGAGACGGCCATTGAGGGCTGCGGGCCAACGGTGGGCCGGAATCGGGCCGGCGGTGTCGAAGTGAGCCACCTGGGCGGCGGCATGCACACCGGCATCGGTGCGGCCGGCGGCCGTGCAGGTCACAGGGCCGACGAGGGCTCCGTGCGGCTCCAGCTCGCCGATCGCCTGCTCAAGCACCTCCTGGACGCTGGTCCCGTTGCTCTGGCGCTGCCAACCGCAGTAGGGAGCTCCGTCGTACTGGAAGCAGAGGGCAATACGCGGAAGAGCATGGTTGCCCTCATCCGGGCCCCGCAAGAGGGTCATGGGCCTGAAAGACAAAGTCCAGGCAGGAAGGGATCACCCTCATGCCTGGATTGAGACGATGAGCGATTGGCTGCCTTCAGACCAACTCAATGATTGCCATTTCGGCGTTATCTCCACGCCGGCGGATCGTGCGCATGATGCGGGTGTAGCCCCCCTCGCGATCGCCGTAACGCTCGGGCACCTTGTCGAACAGGCTGTGAACCAGCTGCTTGTCGTAGATGTAGCCGAGGGCGCGGCGGCGTGAGGCGAGGGAGCCATCCTTCGCCAGGCTAATCATGCGTTCGGCCTGATCACGCAGGGCCTTGGCGCGGGCCTTGGTGGTGGTGACGCGGCCTTCGCGAATCAGTTGGGTGGTGAGGCCGCGCAGCAGGGCTTTGCGTTGGTCGGCGGGGCGTCCCAGGAGGGGGACTCGGCACTGGTGGCGCATGGCGGGAGCTCGGGTCGGAGGAGCGAATCAGGGTTAAGGGGGGAAAATCAGGCGCTGGTGCGGCTCTGAGGCAGGGAGATGCCGATGCGCTCCAAGGCTTCGATCACCTCATCGGCGGACTTGGAACCGAAGTTTTTGATCTCCAGCAGGTCTTCGTAGCTGAAACCCATCAGGTCAGACACGGAGTTGACCTGGGCCCGCTTCAGGCAGTTGTAGGCCCGCACGGAGAGGTTCAGTTCTTCCAGCGGAATCTGGGTTTCGTTGGAAGGCTCCGGTTCCAGGCCGGGCTCCTCGCTGATGGTGAGGCTGGCCAGGGGCTGGAACAGGGCGATCAGCTGATTGGCGGCTTGGGCCATGGCGTCATCGGGAGTGATGCTGCCGTTGGTTTCGATTTCGAGCCGCAGGCGCTCATATGCTGAGCCGCCTTCCCCCACAGCTGTCTCGTCGACGCTGTAGTTCACGCGCCTGACGGGCATGAACACCGCATCGATTTGCAGCAGATCAATGGCGCCGGAGTCTTCATGGCGACGGTCGACAGGCCGATAGCCCAGGCCTCGCTCCACGTGCACTTCGAGCTCCAGGGAATGGCCATCGGCCACCGTGGCGATCGGCCGGGCCCCATCGATCACATGGACCTGAGAGGAGAACTGCAGATCCGATGCCGTGACCGTGGTGGGACCGTTGACCACCAGCCGTCCAATTTCGAGGTCGCGGCTGCGGCTCACCACGGGGATCGTCTTGCAGTTCAGCAAGATGTCCAGCACGTCTTCTCGAACGCCAGGCACCGTGGCGTACTCGTGATTCACACCGCTGATGCGGATCGCAGTGATGGCGCTACCTTCCAGGCCGCCGATCAGCACACGGCGCAGGGCGGTGCCCAGGGTGGTGGCCTGGCCGCGGTCCAGGGGACCGATCAGGAACACACCCGTTTGGGAGCGATCGTCGGCCAAATGGTGTTCAACCCGGTCGATCTGATACTGCAACACGGCTGGTAAGGAACGGAATGAAGGAAGAGGGCCGGTAGGCGAGAGACTGAGGGGCCCGGGAACTTGGGGCCATTCAGATGGGCTCAGACTCGCCGCCGCTTGGGCCGCCGGCAACCGTTGTGGGGCAGCGGTGTGACGTCGCGGATCAAGGTGATTTCAAGGCCGGCAACCTGCAGGGCGCGGATGGCTGTTTCCCGACCAGAGCCGGGGCCCCTCACCAGCACTTCGATCTGACGCATGCCCTGCTCCAGAGCGCGACGGGCCGCAGCTTCCGCCGCCGTCTGGGCGGCGAACGGGGTTCCCTTGCGGGCACCTTTGAATCCGCTGGCACCGGCGGAGGACCAACTGATCACCTCACCAGCGGTGTCGGTGATCGAGACGATCGTGTTGTTGAACGTGCTTTGGATATGGGCAACGCCATTGGGCACGTTGCGCTTGGC
>JBIIIX010000016.1:0-22392 GCA_044234415.1 Cyanobium sp. | reverse complement strand
ATTGCCAAGCCGTAAAGGCTATTGCTTCTCGCCAGGACGAAGAGATGTTGTGCTCCGACGACCCTGCCCAGCCCATTACTCATGAGCTACCACTCATGAGCTACCACTCACGAGCCAGCAGTCGCCGCCTGTTCCTGCAAGGTCCAACGCAGCACACGCGTTCAGATTGTCGTTCGATTGGTCTACTAAGGCAAGTGGATTCAGCGTTGATCGCCCGTCGGCTGGGCGCCAAGTTGCCGCCCGGCATCGGCCTGGGAAGCGATGCCGGGGGCGACCCCAATCCGCTGCCGCAGTCGCCGACTCCAACCCAGAGCCGCGGCGACGCCGATCAAGGGCACGGGACCGGGCACCGCAGCGGCTGGTGGAGCGCCCACAATCCAGTTGATGGTGTCATTGGCGGTGTAGGGATCACTGGCGACTCTTGGCAGCAACGTCCAGCTGTCATAGAGCCCAGGGGTGGTGAAACCCAGCTGGGCGAGGCTGACCGAAGCGAAGGTCACTGTGAAATCAATCGGGTTTCCGGAGGAGTAAGTCGGTGCAATACGAAAAAATCCGCCGTAACCGATTTGCGAGATTAAATAAGAGCCAAAAACAAAATTAGTCGGCGTGCTTCCAGATGTTTTTGAGGCCTCGTAATAGCCATAAAATGGGAGCGACTCTTTGGCGCCTGGGCTTAATAAATAATTCGACATGTCACCGAGATCGGAGCATAGGTTCGCCAGGGGGATAGAGCCCGTAGACGAACTAATGTGCTTTGTGAAGCAATTGGTGCTTGTGCCTGCGGATTGGGGCAGTATCAAACTGCCAGTGGCCTTGATGGAGACGTCGGGGCCATCTTCATAGACATAATAGTTTAAGCTGGCTTGTGCGGCCGTTGCGTTGAACAGCGCATAGCCGCCCATCAAAACCCCCAGCAAATGGGGGACAAGCATTCGGAATGGCTTATGGTGTGTTGCTGGTAACATTTGATTTGCTCAGGGTCAGCAGCGCAACCATAGCCGCTCAGTTGATGGGTGATTGTCGTATCCGTCTGCTCTGCGCTGGCCTGTCGAAACCCCCTGGGCCTTCTGAAACCGCTCAGCTGGGCTGACCCAGGCCGATCCATCACGGGGTTGTTGTGCATGAGCAGGGGCCAATAGGACCAGCCTTGGCGAGGGATTTCCCCAACTCGATCATTGCTTCCCTGCCGCCCAAGCGCTGCGGCTGCTGATCCAAACGGCACCGCCCACGGGGCGCAGCGAACCTGGCGGCAGAGGGTCGATGCGTCCGTGGGTCGCGGCAAGCCGCAGCCGCGGTGGCGTCACGTGGTCGCGACATGCGGGGCCGACTCGCGGTGGCCTTGGGCTCAGGCAACCCACGAAGCCAACACCCTCTGGCAAGGCGCTGAGCCAAGCGGCCCCGAGAGGGCGTTGCTGCTCCTGGGCCAGCGGAGCCCCGATCTCAGCAGATGGATTGCGGAAAGAGAAGGCTGGCGAGCTGCATTCGTGCCGAACTTCAGTTCTGAAGGTCATGCGATACTGCCGACGTCGATCACGCGTGCTTGAGGGTCAAACGAAATGCGGGTGCTGGTCACAGGGGGAGCTGGCTATATCGGCAGCCACGCCGTACGCGCCTTGCGCAGAGCTGGGCATCAGCCGATCGTGCTCGATAACTTGGTCTACGGCCATGCCGAACTGGTCGAGCAAACGCTCAGGGTTCCCCTCGTGGTTGGGCAGCTTGGCGATCGATCTCTGCTCGACCTCGCACTGGGTGAACACCAGATTGATGCCGTTCTGCACTTCGCTGCCTATACCTATGTAGGCGAATCTGTTCAGGACCCGGCTCGGTATTACCGCAACAATTTAGGTGATACCCTCACCCTGCTGGAGGCTCTGCTCGCCCGGGGCCGCGAGCGCGGCGTGCCTATGCCAATCGTGTTTTCCTCAACCTGCGCCACCTATGGCGTGCCGCAGCAAATACCGATTACGGAAGATCAGCCCCAGGCGCCCATCAATCCCTATGGTCGTAGCAAGTGGATGGTGGAGCAATTGCTCCGAGACTTCGGACGGGCCTACGGTATTCCGAGCGTGATCTTCCGCTATTTCAATGCCGCCGGTGCCCATCCCGATGGCGATCTCGGTGAAGACCATGATCCCGAGACCCATCTGATTCCAAGGGTGTTGGATGTCATGGGCGGTCGTTCGCCCTATCTGCAGATCTTTGGAGACGACTATCCAACTGCGGATGGCACCTGCATTCGGGATTACATCCATGTTTGCGATCTGGCCGATGCGCATGTGCTGGGCCTCGAGCGCCTGGTTGCCCTACAGGCCAATCCACAGCCCAGCTTTCAGCCCCTCGTGTACAACCTCGGCAACGGCACGGGCTACTCGGTTCAGCAGGTGATCGAAACCGCCAAGGCCGTCACCGGCTGCGGCCTTCTGGCCCACGTCGCGCCCCGTCGCGATGGCGATCCAGCGGTGTTAGTGGCGAGCGCCGAGCACGCCTTCACCGACCTGGGCTGGAAGCCCCGTTATCCCGATCTGACGGTGATTATCGAACATGCCTGGCGTTGGCACCGCCAACGCCACCTCGGTGAATCCTCCACCTCGGCCTGATGAAGCCGCTGCATGGCGCCCCGTATGGCTGAGCCCGCCGCCTCGCCAGACCCCACCCTCACCGCCCTGGCGGAGCTGGTGGCTGTGGTGGACCAGCTGCGGGATCCTGCCGTGGGCTGTCCCTGGGACCTGGAACAAACCCACGCTTCGCTGATTCCCTACGTGTTGGAGGAGGCCCACGAGGTGGCGGACGCCATTCGCCATGGCGACGACGCCCACCTGGCGGAGGAACTGGGCGATCTGCTGCTGCAGGTGGTGCTGCACGCCCGCATCGCCCAGGAATCTGGTCGCTTCGATCTGGCCTCCGTGGCCCGGGGCATCAGCGCCAAGCTGATCCGCCGCCATCCCCATGTGTTCGCCGGCGCTCCAGCCGCCGACAGCCAGGCCGTGCGCGCCAGCTGGGAGGCGATCAAAGCGGAGGAGAAGCGCCAGGCCGCCGCTGCCGCTGGAGGCTCCGACCCGCCCTCCCCCAGCCCCTTGAGTGAGCGATTGGCGGGCAAGGTGCGGGGGCTGCCGGCCCTGGCTGGGGCGATGGCGATCTCCCGCAAGGCCGCCGCCGCCGGCTTCGAGTGGGACGACCTGGAGGGGGTGTGGCGGAAGGTGCATGAGGAGCTCGATGAGCTCAAAGAGGCGGTGGCCAGTGGTGATCGCCCCCACGCCGAAACGGAGCTGGGCGACGTGCTGTTCACCCTGGTGAACGTGGGCCGCTGGTGCGGCCTTGATCCGGAGGAGGGGCTGGCGGGCACCAACCGGCGCTTTCTCGAGCGCTTCGCCCGCGTGGAGGCCGCCCTGGGGGGCGAGCTCACCGGCCGCAGCCTGGCGGAATTGGAGGCCCTATGGCGGCAGGCCAAGGCGGCGATCCGTGCCGAAACCGCTGCCCCGCCAGGGGATGCCCCTTGAGGCCAACCCAGCCCCATGGAGGCTCACTCCCCAGGCGGTTGGCGGCGGTCGGCTTTGAGGGAGCCCCGCTGCCGCTTGCTCTCCAGGCGGCGGCGCTGAGACGAGCGGGTGGGCCGGGTGGGGCGGCGCGGCGGCGGCGGCGGGGCCAGCGCCCCGGCCAGCAGCTCCGCCAACCGCTGGCGCGCCGCCTGGCGATTGCGCCACTGGGAGCGGTGCTCCGCGGCCACCACCACCAGCTCACCCCCCGCCAGCCGCCCTCGCAGGCGCGCCAGGGCCCGACGCCGCAGCGGTTCGGGAACGGAGGGACTGGTCGCCAGATCAAAGACCAGCTCAACCCGCGAGTCGGTGGTGTTGACCCCCTGCCCGCCCGGGCCGGAGGCGCGGGAGAAGCGCCAACGCAGCTGCGCCGCCGGTATTACCACGGAGGTCGCGTCGATCGGTAGGTCGTCGGGGCCCATGGCGGCGTGCGGCACAAGCCCATGCTGCGGTGACAGCCGGCCCCTTCAGCGGTTTAGCTGGAGACGCGCCCATCAAGCCCTCTCCAGCCGCCATGACCGAGCCGCAGCCCACCTGGATCGATGAGGAGCATCAAGGCGTGCGCTATGGCCTAGCGGGTCGGGTGATCGCCGAACAGCAGAGCCCTTATCAGCGGGTGACCATCATCGAGAGCGAGCGCTATGGCAAGGGCCTGTTGCTCGATGGCTGCTGGATGACGGCGGAGCGCCAGGAACGCCACTACCACGAGCCGTTGGTGCATCCGGCGCTGTGCGCGGCCGCGGCGATCGAGCGGGTGCTGGTGATCGGCGGCGGCGATGGTGGCACCGCCCGCGAATGCCTGCGCCATCCAGCCGTGCGGCATCTCGACCTGGTGGAAATTGACGGGCTGGTGGTGGCGTGGAGCCAGCAGCATCTGCCGTCCATCGGCGGGTCCGCCTGGAGCGATCCCCGCCTGCACCTCCACGTTGGCGATGGCATCGCCTGGGCCTCCGGTGCACCCGACGCCAGCTACGACGTGGTGATCGTGGACGGGTCTGATCCGGCCGGCCCGGCCGAAGGGCTGTTCAACCGCGCCTTCTTCGAGCACTGCCGCCGCATCCTGCGGCCGGGCGGGGTGTTCGCCACCCAGAGCGAATCGCCGGAGACGTTCGAGAGCGTTCACCTGGCCCTGGTGCGCTTGCTACGCGAAGTGTTCGGCCACGCTGATCCTCTTTACGGCTGGGTTCCGATGTACCCCAGCGGTTGGTGGAGCTGGACCTTCGCCGCCGTGGATGGGCCCAGCTACCTGGAACCCCAGGCGCAGCGAGTGGCGGAGGTGGCCGCTGGCTGCCAGATCTGGTCGCCCCGCTGGCAGCAAGGGGGCTTCGAGGCGATGCCGGCCTTCATCGAACGGGGTCTCAGCCATTGAGCCTGCCCCTCGCCCCGCCGACCAAACTCAATGGTCGCAGGCCTGCCGAGATCACCTGCGCCGGTCGTTCATCAGCCCTCGGTGGGCGAGGGCTAATGAACGACGCTGTCAGTAGCAGCAGGTGCCGCTGGTGCGCTGCTCCCGCAGGCGCTGGTGCTGCTGGCGGATCAGCGACAGGGCCAGGGTGGGGTGGTTGTGCAGCATGTTGAAAAACCGCAGGCGATCCAGCCGCAGAACGTCCACGGGGGTGCGGGCCAAGGCGGTGGAGCGATGCTGGCCCTGCTCCCAGGTGATGTCCTGAAAGCAGAACACCTCCCCCGGGCGGTAGCAAGTCTTGTCGCCGTCATGGCCAACGAGCTCGACGATGCCTCGACGCACCGCATAGATCGAACGGGCGACGGCACCGCGTTCGTAGATGGTGGAGCCGGTGGGTAAGGTGAAGGAATCGCAATCGACCTGGGCGCAGATCAGGTCGATCGGCGCGGCGGAAGCGGGGGTAGCAACCAACTCAAGACACCTCCAACAGCGTGAAAAGGGAAACGGCCGTTGACCTTGGTAATAGGCCATTGTTGGGCCAGGAGCGGCGCTAGGCGACGCAAAGCGCCGAATATTTAGAAATCTTAAGGTTCTGCTTAGGATTCGATCAGCATGGCCGCCAGGCTCAGCTGCTCCTCGCGGCCGGCCCGCTCCGATTCGGCCGGGGCCAGGGGATTGAGGCTGGGCAGTCGCGGTGGACGGGCCGTCCAGTGAGGACACCAAAGCTCCGCCACCAGATCAGGGTGAATCGGTAGCTGCCGAAGCTGGCACCAACCCAATTGCATCCCGCTGGGTGGCAGGCAATGGCGACAACTGCGGCAGCTGGGTCGATTGCCCATCCAACCATGGAAGTGAGTCCGTCACGGTAGTCATGGCACGGGGTTTGTAAAGCTCCCTGGCCAGGAATCAAATGCTTTCTTCAGGCTTCCGCCGCCTGGGCTGCCATCGGAGTGCCCCAGCGTTGAAGGCCCCCTCCGCCAAGGGCCCCCCGCCATGGTCCCTCCGCCCCGTCCCTCCCCACAGGGCCGGATCGCGGCTCGGCGGGAAGGAGAGCCAGCTGAATCAAGGCCAGTCCGCCCCGCAGGCTCCATGAACCAACCCGCCTCGCAGGCTGCATGGGGCCCGCAAGATCCTTCCTCGGGGGGGGGCCGCACGTTCTGGCGTTGAGCTGCAGCTCATTGGATTGGCGTCGTTCACGACGGCCGATCGTTTCTCGCCGCCGAGCTATGCCTCGGATCCGGCTCTCGATTGGACACGGCTCCATAGGATCCGCTCCTCTTGTGTTGCTTGTGCCATGGCTGAATCCACTGCCCCCGCGGACGCCGGCCAGCCCCTGCGGCGCACCCCCCTGCACGGCGCCGCCCAAGCGGCCGGGGGCCGCCTGGTGCCTTTCGCCGGCTGGGAGATGGCGGTGCAGTTCTCCGGCTTGGTGAAGGAGCACCAAGCGGTGCGCCAGGCCTGCGGCGTGTTCGACATCTCCCACATGGGGGTGCTGCGCCTGCGCGGTGAGGCGGTGAAGGATGCCCTGCAGGCCCTGGTGCCCAGCGACCTGTTCCGCATCGGCCCCGGTGAGGCCTGCTACTCGGTGCTGCTCAACGAGCAAGGCGGCATCCGCGACGACCTGATCGTTTACGACCGGGGCCGCCGCGGCGCCGCGGACGACCCCCAGGAGCGCGATGAGGTGGTGCTGGTGATCAACGCCGCCTGCGCCGAAGCCGACACCGCCTGGATCACCAGCCAGCTCACCCCCGCTGGCATCCGTGTGATCGACCTCAAACAAGATGGTGTGCTGCTGGCGTTGCAGGGCCCCGAGGCGCCGGCCCGGCTGGAGGCCCTCTGCGGTGAGAGCCTGGCCGGCCTGCCCCGCTTCGGCCATCGCGAGCTCAGCCTGCACGGCGGCGAGCTGGAGGGTGTGCCGGTGTTCGTGGGCCGCACCGGCTACACCGGCGAGGACGGCTTCGAGCTGTTGCTCAGCGCCGAGGCCGGCCAGGCCCTGTGGCAACGGCTGCTGGCGGAGGGGGTCACCCCCTGCGGTCTCGGCGCCCGCGACACCCTGCGCCTCGAGGCGGCGATGCACCTCTATGGCAATGACATGGACTCCAGCACCACCCCCCTGGAGGCGAGCCTCGGCTGGCTGGTGCACCTGGAGATGCCGGCCGCCTTCATCGGCCGCGAGGCCCTGGAAAACCAGAGCGCCGAGGGGGTGAAACGGCGGCTGGTGGGGCTGAGCCTGACGGGGCGTGCGATCGCCCGCCACGGCTACCCGGTGTTGCATGGTGGTGAGCCGGTGGGCGAGGTCACCAGCGGCACCTGGTCGCCGACCCTGGAGCGGGCGATCGCCTTGGCCTATGTGCCAGCCGAGCTTGCCAAGCTCGGCACGGAGCTGGCGGTGCAGATCCGCGGCAAGGCGGAACCGGCCGTGGTGGTGAAGCGGCCCTTTTACCGGCGCGGCTGAACGGTGGATCCGAGCCAGACCCCGGCGAACGACGCCCTGCACATCAGCGGCATCCGCGCCTACGGCTACACCGGCTATTTCCCGGAGGAGCAGACCCTCGGCCAGTGGTTCGAGCTGGATCTGACGATCCAGCTCGACCTCTCGGCCGCAGGCGACGACGACGAACTGACCCACACGCTCAACTACGCCGAGGTGGTGGAGCGGGTGAAGGGGCTGGTGGAGGTGAGCCGCTACCGCACGATCGAGCGGCTCTGCGCCGTGGTCAGCGACGCGGTGCTCGCCTTCGCCCCCGTTCGCCAGGTCCGCGCCCGGCTCACCAAGGTGGCAGCTCCGATCCCCGGCTTCGACGGGCGGGTGGCGGTTGAGATGGTGCGTTCGCGCCGTGGATCCCACTGAAGCCCCAAGCGGCGGGGAAGCGGCGGCGGAGCGGGCCGCCATCGCCCTGGGCAGCAATCTCGGAGACCGGTGCGCCAACCTCGATGGCGCCGTTGCCAGGCTGGGCGCCAGCCCAGGGATCCGGCTGCTGGCCCGCTCGGCTTGGCACTGGAGCGCCCCGGTGGGACCGCCCCAGCCCGACTACCTCAACGGCTGCGCCGTGCTCGAAACCACCCTCACGCCGGAGGCCCTGCTCGATCGCCTGCTGGCCATCGAACGCCAGTTCGGCCGGGTGCGGGGTGAGCGCTGGGGTCCGCGCACGCTCGACCTGGATCTGATCTTCTTCGGCCAGCGGCAGCTGCGGGGCGCGCGGCTGCAGGTCCCCCACCCGTGCCTGCGCGAGCGGGCCTTCGTGTTGGAGCCCCTGGCGGAGATCGCCCCTGGCTGGATCGATCCGGTCACGGGCCGCAGCGTGGCCCAACTCGCCGACGCCCTGCGCAGAGCCGGCTGACCGTGCCGCTGCCGAAACGGGCCCACCCCGGGGCAGTCGGCGGGGAGCAGAGGGGCTCCCAGCGGGTGCCGTGGGAAAATCGCCGATCTGCTTGCTTTTCCACCATGCGCAGCCACGGGTGCGGCGATCTGCGCGCCGACCATGCCGGCCAGGCGGTGCAGCTCTGCGGCTGGGTGGATCGGCGCCGCGACCATGGCGGCGTGATCTTCGTCGACCTGCGCGACCGCAGCGGCACCGTGCAGATCACCGTCGACCCGGATCTGGGCGCCGCGGCGTTCGCGGTGGCGGAGCACCTGCGCAACGAAACGGTGCTGCGGGTGAGCGGCACGGTGCGCCCCAGGCCGCCGGAATCGTTGAACGAGCGGCTGGCCACCGGCGCCATTGAGGTGCTGGCCCATGAGATCACGGTGCTCAATGCGCTCAAGGCCAACCTGCCCTTCCCGGTGTCGGTGCACGACGAGGAGGCGGTGCGCGAGGAGCTGCGGCTCAAGTACCGCTACCTCGACCTGCGCCGCGAGCGCATGGCCCGCAACCTGCGCCTGCGCCACGCCACAGTGCGGGCGATCCGGGCCTTCCTGGAAGAAGCCGAGGGCTTCCTTGAGGTGGAGACCCCGGTGCTCACCCGCTCCACCCCCGAAGGCGCCCGCGACTACCTGGTGCCGAGCCGCGTCAGCGGCGGCGAGTGGTTTGCCTTGCCCCAGTCGCCCCAGCTGTTCAAGCAGCTGCTGATGGTGGGCGGCGTGGAGCGCTACTACCAGATTGCCCGCTGCTTCCGCGATGAGGACCTGCGGGCCGATCGCCAGCCGGAGTTCACCCAGCTGGACATGGAGATGAGCTTCCTCGATCAGGAGCGGATCCTGGCGCTCAACGAGGGCCTGATCGCCTCGGTGTGGAAGGCGGTGAAGGGGGTGGAGCTGCCTCGGCCGTTCCCGAGGCTCACCTGGGCCGAAGCGATGGAGCGTTACGGCACCGACCGGCCCGACACCCGCTACGGCCTGGAGCTGGTGAACGTGAGCGACCTGGTGGCGGACATGGGCTTCAAGGTGTTCTCCGGCGCCGTGGCGGCTGGCGGCGCGGTGAAGGTGCTGCCGGTGCCGGGCGGTAACGAGGCGATCAGCAATGTGCGCATCAAGCCCGGCGGCGATGTGTTCAGCGAGGCCCAGAAGGCCGGCGCCGGCGGCCTGGCCTTCATCCGGGTGCGGGAGAACGGCGAGATCGACACGATTGGCGCCATCAAAGACAACCTCAGCGAGGCCAAAAAGGCCGAGTTGCTGGAGCGCACCGGCGCCCAACCCGGCACGTTGCTGCTGTTCGGCGCCGGCGACACCGCCACGGTGAACAAGGCCCTGGATCGGGTGCGGCAGTTCCTGGCCCGCGAGCTTGGCCTGGTGCCGGCCGACCGCGACAACGCCCTCTGGAACTTCCTGTGGGTGGTGGATTTCCCGATGTTCGAGTTCAACAAGGATGAGAACCGCCTGGAGGCGCTGCACCACCCCTTCTGCGCCCCCAACGCCGAAGACCTGGGCTCCGACCCGGCCGCCTGGGCGGAGCGGCTGCCCACGGCCCGCGCCCAGGCCTACGACCTGGTGCTCAACGGCCTCGAACTGGGGGGAGGCTCCCTGCGCATCCACGATTCGGAGCTGCAACGGCAGGTGCTGCAGACGATCGGCCTGCCGTTGGAGCAGGCCAACCGCCAGTTCGGCTTCCTGATGGAGGCCCTCGATTTGGGCGCCCCGCCCCACGGCGGCATCGCCTACGGCCTCGATCGCATCGTGATGCTGCTGGCGGGAGAGGAATCGATCCGCGACACGATCGCCTTCCCCAAGACCCAGCAGGCCCGCTGCCTACTCACCGGCGCCCCCGCCGACGTGGACGACAAGCAACTGCGGGAGCTGCATGTGGCCAGCACCTGGGTGGCGGAGGAGCCCGACAAAGCCCCCGTTTAGGGGGGGCTGGGAGGACCCGAAGGCTGCGAGGCCGAATCAAAGGCTCCCTCTCAGATGGCCGGCTGGATCTGCCTTCCCGTTCGACGCCAGCAAGCTCGGGCCAGCCGGTCATGCGGCATTGCCAGAGTGGCCGTGAGTTGTGGAGCGCTGAGCGCCGCAGCCAAGACCAGCGGTGACGCTCAACGAAAGTACGACAAGACGTTCATGATCTGGTGTTTTTGAACAAGATGTCGGCCTGTAGGAAGTCAGCGTTTGGATCGAGGCAAATGCCAGAAATGATGTTTGGACTGAAACCTTGTTGGTGCATGAACTTGATCACGTCGGTCCATATCGGGGCGCCATCGTATAGGTTTGAGAATTGGACCTCAGAGTAAACGTATTCAATCTGAGGCAGGAAATCACCGGCGCCTTTGAGCACCTCAAGTTCGTAGCCCTGGGCGTCTATTTTGAGGAGCTTTGCATTCTCAATTTTGTTGGCCAAGGCGTAATCGCGCAGAGTTTTGACTTGGACGATGGCTTTATCCTTGGTTTCGCACCATTGACCCGCCCAGGAGCGATGTTTATCAGTCGGTTCAAAAAAAGACGAGCAGACACTCCTGTCTGTGAGGATGAATTCTTTCGTCTCTTCCCTGCTGCCGAGCGCAAAGTTGTTGGCGATGGCACGAGGTTTGTTGTCAAGCATTCCATATTTAACACAATTCCTCTTCAAGGCCTCGAAGATCTCTGGGTGAGGTTCAAAACAGTGAAACCTTGCCAGGGGAGCCCGCAACATGAGATCGCCTACAAAGCCACCAATGTTTGCGCCCACATCAAAAATGATGGGCGAGCCGGTATGGAAATCGATGAGCTTCAGCTCGGGATGCAGGATGTCTTCGTGGAGCCTGGCGTAGGATCGTATTGAGTAGCGAAGCGGTTTTGGCAGAATTTTTACAGCCGTGCTCAGATATCCTTTCAGAGACGTGAGATCCATGGAATTTGGTTATGGAAATCGTGGTACTTTAGTTCGTGCAAAATTTAGCATCGTGTTAATCAACGCTTCCGCAAGCTCGCCCACTCCGCGAACTGTCGCTGCGATGTCGCCCGATCGCAACAGAGCGCCCCACCGGCCATGGTCCAGCCATTGCCGCGAGATCTTCTCGAAAGCCGTCCAGGCGTGCAGCGGGACCGCGTGACGCGACGATCACGATGGAGCAACAGCGGCGGACTCGGGCAGCGGGTCTGAGTGTGGTTCGATGAATCCTTGGCTGCGCGAGGGTCTGCGCGACCGCGACCGCGACAGAGACCGCGATCCGCGTGGGCTGGACGCGACGACCCAGCACGCCCTTGTTGAGGCCAGGTGGGGTCGCCTCAGCGGTCGCAGGAGCCGCGACCGCTGAGGCGACCTGAATCCAGGGCCGGCAGCCCTGCCGAGGCGGGAGGCTTAAGCACAGGCGGGCCGAAACTGCAAAGGCCCTTGCTTGCCTGGCCAAGCAAATCCCTGGGCATGGCGATATGAACGTGCGCACGTCAAGCTTTCGCGCCCAAATCCGAAGCAATACCCAACAAGGCTCGCCACTGTCTTAAGTCAATAGCAACCTTGGATTGGTTGAAGAGTTGCTTGTGGCCGGGTCCACCACCAGTACCGACTCGGTGCGGCAGGTCCTCCAGGAGATCGGCCGGGTGGCCATGCTCAGCCAGGAGGAGGAGCTGCTGCTGGCCCGCCAGGTGCGGCAGCGGGAACAGCCGCTGGCTGGCCGCGGCGCGGATGACCCCGCCGACCCTAGTCCCGGCTGGGCGGGACGGGTCGGGTTGAGCTTGGCCGATCTGCGCCGGGCCTTGCATCGCGGCAAGCGGGCCCGCGAACGGATGAACCAGGCGAACCTGCGGCTGGTGGTGGCCGTGGCCAAGAAGTACCAGCATCGCGGCTTGGAGCTGCTCGACCTGGTGCAGGAGGGCAGCCTCGGCCTGGAGCGGGCGGTGGAGCGCTTCGATCCCACCCGTGGCTTCCGCTTCAGCACCTATGCCCACTGGTGGATCCGCGAGAGCATCACCCGGGCGATCGCCGGCCAGAGCCGCACGATTCGCCTGCCGGGGCACATCCTCGAGAAGCTCAACCGCATTCGCCGCGCCCAGCGGGAGCTGACCCTGCGCCTCGGCCGCGGCCCGAGCACCGCCGAACTGGCCCAAGCGCTCGACCTCAGCCCGGCGATGGTGCGAGACACGTTGGCGCGGGTGCCCCAGGCTCTCTCCCTCGATCGCCCGCTCGGCGAGGCGTTCGACCTGGAGCTGGGCGACCTGCTGGAAGACGGTCACGCCACCCCCGAGCAGCTCCTGGCCCGGGAGCTGTTGCGGGAGCGGCTGGAGGCATTGCTGGCCGACCTGAGCAGCCGCGAAGCCCTGGTGCTGCGCCAGCGCTATGGGCTCGCGGACAATCAGCCCCGCACCCACACCGAGATCGGCGCCCAGCTGCGGGTCTCGCGGGAGCGGGTGCGGCAGATCGAGTCTGGCGCCCTGCAAAAGCTGCGCGCCCCTTGCCAGCGGGACCACCTGCGCGAGCAGCTGGCCAGCCTGGAGTGAGCGCTGGTGGCCGGGAACTGCGACCAACGGGCCATCTCCTCGCGATGGCCAGCCCGGCAGGCCGCTCCTAGGGTCAAGCCAGGGCTGAAGCCCCGCTCTCCCGCTCCCCACTTCCCTGCCCATGCCAGCCCCCGCTCCCGCGATCGACATCGGCCTGTCCGAAACGCAGCGGCGCACGATCGCCGATGGCCTGTCCCGCGTGCTGGCCGACTCCACCGTGCTCTACGCCAAAACCCACGGCTTTCACTGGAATGTGACCGGGCCGATGTTCAACACGCTGCACCTGATGTTCATGGGGCAGTACACCGAGCTCTGGACCGCCCTCGACGTCATCGCCGAACGCATCCGCGCCCTCGGCTTCCCCGCCCCCTACGGCGCCAGCGTGATCAGCAAGCTCAGCTCGATCGCCGAGAGCGAGGGCGTTCCCGCCGCCATGGCGATGGTGCGGGAGCTGGTGGAGGGCCATGAGGCTGTGGCCCGCACGATCCGGTCCGTGTTCGTGGTGGCCGACGAGGCCAACGACCAGCCCAGCGCCGATCTGCTCACCCAGCGATTGCAGATCCACGAGAAGACCGCCTGGATGCTGCGCAGCCTGCTGGAGGACTGAGGCGCGGCCGGTGCCGAGGGCGCGGGTGAGGTTTTGGCTCACCCAGTGGCACAGCGACGGCCCGAGGGCCAGGTCGCGGGTGCGGGTGGAGGGGAGAAGAGGCCTAGCTCTTGTCCATGGCTACGCAGAGCACCTTGGCGAAGACTTGTCGTCAACACCAAGGTTGGAGCGATTCCATTCAGAGACGATCCAGGAACTCACGGACATCAACCCTGGAGGGTCACCAGTGGGTGGCCCTTGATCACGGCGGGGAACTCCTCCAGATAAAGCGTGGTTGCTTCACGCAGGTTGGAGAGTGCTTCCTCGATGGATTCCCCTGCCGTTGTGGTGCCCGTCTCAGGGTTGAAGGCCACATAGCCACCTTCCTCTGCAGGTGTGAGGACAGCCGTGAGTTCCATGGGCTCGGGTGCAGTGACCTCAGTCTGATGGACTCTGGTCAGTGCCGCTGCTCCCCCCCCCTCAAACCGCCAACGCCGCTGTCATGCCAAGTAACAGCCTGGCAGCCACGCCGCCGGAATCGTCCGCTCCAGCCGCCAGCGAATCGCCATTGGTGACGAACAAGCTTCGTTCGCCCTCGTGGCTCTCGCAAGAGGCAAGCCCCAGACACCGAAACGGCTCCGTAGTAGGCCCGCCCGCGGTAGCGGGTGGAGGGGTGAAGAGGGCTTCGCTCTTCTTGCGATTGGATTGGCTCTTCGTTGGTTAAAAACTCAATTTGCGCCGAGACTTGCGAGGATCTTGCGTGCAAGCGGTTCCTTGATTTCATTGTGCCTGGGAACCGCTTCCTTCACACCTGTTGGGATTGATCCAGATGGAATGGCAAGCACCTTCTCGTTTGATCAGGCATCCGGCCATGCGAAGCCGCCGTTCCAGATCGCGGCGTTTCATCCGATCTGCAAAGGCATGCGCACAGCATCCGGTGGCAGGCCGCGGCTGATGTCAGCTTCACGATCCTCGAGGAGAAGTTCGATCGCAGCCTGAAGATCCTGCCTGGCTTCCTCGATCGATTCTCCCTGACCGTTGGCTCCGGCAATCTCCAGGCAGATAGCCCAAAAGCCACCCTCGGGAGCAGGCTCGATCACGGCTGTTAATTCCCCCTTCATCACCTTCGCTCCTTTGATCTTGCTGTGATCTTAGGTGTCATTCGCGTCGTGGGCGGTGCGGGTTGACCAGCCCCGTGCTCCCGTTTCGCTGCCCCCCGCAAACCGCCAACGCCACTTTGATGCCAAGCGACAGCCTGGCAGCCCTTCCCCCGCCTGGATGGCCGTTCCAACCGCCAGGCCTCCGCTTCCCAGAGCACGGCGAAGGCCTCGTTCAGGGGCCGCCAGCGCGGGCCGCTGCCAAACAGCTGGGCGCCGAGCACCCACCACTGGCGCCGATCCCGCTCGCCGAGCCGCTTGGGATCGGGAGCGAGGGCGCCGCGAGGGCCGAGGCGGTGGCTCGCAGCCGATCGGGATCATCAAGGTGCAGCAGGCCGGCGCCGTTGGCGCGGGCGGTGAAGCCGGCGCCGGAGATGGCATAGAAGCCGGCCGGCTCCATGCCGAGCTGCTGAAGCAAATCGCCCAGGGTCGTCTCTGGGCCGAGCAATCCCTCGGCGGCAAGAGCGCGAAGCTCGGGCAGCAGGGCGGGGCGGCGGGAGGGAAGGCTGGCGCGCACGCTCTGCAGCACCACGTCCTGCGAAACCCGATCGAGCACCAGCCGGCAGGCGGGCGGCAGAAACGGAAACCACTGCCCCAGCAGCGTTTCCAGCTGCCGCCGGCTGTTCATCGCAGACAAACCGCCGCCCAACAGGGCGCGGCACTGCAGATCAAAACGAAAGCGCCAGTGCTGCTGGCCAATGCTGCTTACGTTTTGGGCCGAGCACGGTGAGGCTGCTCTTGCCGGTTTCCGGCCAGAGGCGCAGACAAGCCCAGGGTGAATGGCCCACGCAGCAGTGGGCAACTCTCCGTAGAGTCGAAACCTAGTCAGTGGCCCATGTCCCTAGTTCAACTCTGGAAAGACAATCCAGAACAGATGCGCACCAAGCGTGTCGATCAGATCATCGGTTTTGCTGGAGACGGCAAGCTTGGGGACAACAACTCTGCCCCAAGTGAGTTTCGTGAGTTCTTGGCCAGAGTTCCTAGCGAATACCTGCACCGCTACGCGAATGACTGCCTAGAGAGCGCCTTCAAGGATTCAGGGCTTGCGCTGCAGGATATCGTCAACGAAGTGGCGGCAAGGCTGGGCTTTCAGGTGGAAGCCGGACGCTATCGGGGGAGCAAGAACGAAATCGGTCATGACGGCATCTGGGTGACTCCCAATGGACACTCGATTGTTGCCGAAGTCAAAACCACAGACGCTTATCGCCTCCCAATCGAAACTGTTGTAGGCTATCGAAGGAGTCTCATAAAGCTGGGCAGGATCATCGAGGAGAAGAGTTCGATCCTGATCATTGTTGGGCGGGAAGATACGGGCGAACTGGAATCGCAGATTCGTGGCTCCCGACATGCCTGGGATGTGCGCCTGATCTCGATTGATGCACTGCTAAGGCTGATGAGAATCCGCCAGGACCTGGAGAGCCCCTCGGCGGAGACGCGCATCCGTGAGGTTTTGATCCCTCGCGAGTACACGCGTATTGATGAGATCATCGACCTCGTGTTTTCAGCGGCAGAAGACATTCTTGAAGAAGCCCCAGAGGATTTGGGTGCCGTGGACCGCGAGGCCGAAGATGAGACAACCCCGCAAGAAGGGAAGGCAAGACAGAAGCCCGTTGGCTTCAATCTCGCGTGCATCGAGCATATAGGCAAGCACTTTGGAGTGGATCTCGCGAAGAGGTCAAGGGTTGTCTATGGTGAGCCAGATACGGGCCTGTTGATTACCTGCGCCGTATCAAAAGAATATCCAGCCAATGCGGGTGCTGGCTATTGGTTTGCTTTCCATCAGCATCAACTTGATCAACTTTCTCAGGCCGTATCAGCGTATGCCTGTTTTGGCTGCGGATCAGCCGATCAAATCGCCATCCTGCCGCTTGAATTCGTCAGGGAACTGCTGGATGGCATGTACCAAACCATACGCGAAGACGGCCGCATTTATTGGCACATCCAGATTCACCATGAGGGCGCAAAGTGGATTCTGCATCGCCGCAAGGGGTTCGAGTGGCCAGACATCACGTCCATGATGCTTCTGAACGACCTGAAAGCGGGCTCTGAAGGCCATGCAACGTGATCTTCTATGACGCCACGGCGATAGAGAGATGCGTCATTTCAATCATCGCAAACCCATTCAGGCTTTCGCGTGGAGCCGGTTGCGGCACGTGTCGGCGCTGACCCGCACCTGGGCGCCGCGTTCGGCCAGGCAGTCGAGGGCACGGCGGTCGGTGGCGCCGAGATACACGGTGCTGAGCACCCGCATCTCACCGCCGGCCTGCAGGTAGGCACTCAGCACCGGCTGCAGCAGCCGCAGGCCGCTCCATTTGATGAAGGCGCAGAGCAGATCGATCTGATCCGCTGAGGGAATCTCCGCCTGCAACGCTTGCCCCACACTGGGTTCACTGGGGGCATTCACCAGCAGAGCGCCATCCGCCAGGGGGATCAACGGCCGCCGCAACGGCGCCTGCCCCGGCAGCAATGGCGCCCCCCGCAGCTCATGCAACAGCTGGGCACTCCCATGAACCTGATCCCCAGCCTGAATCGCCTGAGGCGCCTGCTCCTGCAACAACGCCACCAGCCCATTCACCAACGCCAGCTGCCGCTGCTGCTTTTCGGCCTCCGGCAAAGCGGCCAGGGCGATCTCACTGAGCTGCCGCAGGGCACGGGCCAGCCGTTGGGGGGCCTCGGCGGGGTCCAGGGTCGAGAGCTGGTGCAGCTCCGGCAGTAGCTGAGCCAGAGCCTGGAGAGCGGACTCACTGAGAGGGTTGGTCGTGCAGGCCTGGGGGGATGTCCTGAGGGGGCATGGGTGGGCTTTGTGCTGAAGGGGCCGTAGCAGGTAGGGGGGCGGCAGACATGGCCAGGGTGCTATACACGCAGACTCCTTCAAGGCCTTGACGCTGATGTAGAGCCAGCTGCTCATCCAAGGGCCCATAGGGCCCTCTCGGGCTGATCGCTTGTGTAGCGTAAGGAACATATGGTTATCGGACCCGTGAACCTTCGCCAGGAACTGGTCTATCTTGCGAAAATGCCTTGCTAGGATGGGAACTCAGCTAAGGAGGCCTAGTGGCGCATGGGGGTTCTCAGAAGGAGGAGTACCTGGATGGGCGGTTTTCGGAAACGCCCAATGAATAGTTCTTGTTTTGGAATGGCGGGTTTGGATCCGAACGAACACCTTTACTGAACATGCCCCCCTTGATTAATAGGGTAATTTTACCATCCGGATCCACAATGGCTCTTCATGCGCGAACAAGAGGGCATTAAATGGAAGGCTATGTTCCGTTAAATCGCGAATTTTCACCCGTCTACAAAAGTGAGAAAGAAGCGGAGAGTGGCGAATTCCTCTTGGCTTGGGGGCATGCCAAGCCGATAGCTTGGGGCGGGATGGAGGAAAGATTCCGCTGCATCATATTGGCGGAAGCGGGTGCGGGGAAGACGGAGGAGTTGCGGCGACGTGCTGATTCCCTCGGGGGCGAAGGAAAAGCAGCCTTTTTTCTCCGAATTGAAGATATCGAGACTGATTTCTATACCGCGTTTGAAATAGGCACAGAAGCCCAGTTTCTCGCATGGCTGCAGTCGACGGACGAGGCATGGTTTTTCCTGGATTCTGTCGATGAGGCTCGGCTAGAGCACCCGAGAGCCTTTGAGAATGCTCTTCGCCGCTTTGCAAAGGGGGTCGCAAAAGGCGCGCACAGAGCTCATATCTACATTTCGAGTCGCCCCTACGCATGGCGGCCAAAGGAAGACCAAAGACTGGTCGATGAACTTCTGTATCTCCCCGCAGCACAGACAGAAGAGGATGGGGATGGTGATCGGCAAGCCACGCCGCAAAGCGCCCTCGAAGTTTTCATTATGCGCCCGTTGGATAAAGGGCGGATTCGGCGTTTCTGCGTTGCTAGGGCGGCAGAGAATGTCGACGGACTGACCAGGGAAATCGATCGTGCCGACCTTTGGAGTTTGGCGGAGCGTCCATTTGACCTTAAAAACATATTAGCCAACTGGGCTGAGGACAACGCCCTAGGTGGCCGGTTGGACTTGCTCCGCGACAACATCGATCAGCGCCTATGCGATAAGCACAGTACAGACAGGAAGGAAAGTCAACCCCTGAATCTGGAACAAGCAAGAGAAGGCGCGCGTTGCTTGGCTGCTGCGGTCGTATTGTCCGGGCGTGCGGGCCTTAATGTCCCGGATGCTACGCCGCTCAAGCCTGGGGTTGACGCAGAAACCGTCCTTGCTGCTTGGAATCCCAAAGATGTTCGGGCTCTACTTGAACGCGGAATTTTCAACGACATTATTTATGGGGCAGTACGGTTTCGCCATCGGGAAGTGCGCGAGTTGCTTGCTGCCGAGTGGTTCTCTGGCTTGTGAAGGTCGGGCAACAGTCGCCATGCAGTCGAAGCTCTCTTCTTCCGTGAGCAATATGGGCAAAAGATTGTTACACCCAGACTTCGAGCGATATTGCCGTGGCTCATCCTATTTGACGGCGAGATTCGGATAAAGGCGCTTCAGATTCACCCTGAGATTGCTGTCGAAGGTGGCGATCCATCATGCCTACCACCGGCAGATCGACAACGGATATTGGCAGACATCGTCAAGCGCATCACTTCGAATCAGGTTGATCGCTCCGTGCAAGACAATAGTGCAATCTCGCGAATCGCCAATCTAGACCTGTCGGACAACGCTCAGCAGCTCATAAATGCCTACGGCGACAATGACAACGCCATCTTCTTTCTAGGCCGGCTAGTCTGGCAAGGAGGAATGGCAGGTTGCGTGGCCTCTCTGATTCCCATTGCAGCAGATGGTACTCGGGGACTTTATGCCCGAATAGCATCGGCTCGCGCGGTGATGACGTGCGGGTCCATAGAGCAGAAAAATAGTTTGTGGCAACAACTTATCGATGGCGATCACCCGATTCCCCGCAAACTTCTCGCGGAGCTGGTGGAAGAAGCTTCGCCTGATAGTGAAGTTGTCGCAAAGCTGGTGATTGCACTGGGCAAGTTGCCGCCCTATGAAAGGTACAAGACATCTGGCCTTGCTGGTGCTCTACACGGCTTTGTGGAACGCTTGCTGAATGCTAAAAAACATCAGGCCATCGCTCAATTGATACGTGGTCTACATGCTTATCTGGAACAGCCACCTTATGTCGAGGGGAGAGCGTACCGTGTCTCGAAGAAATGTGCATGGTTGCTAGGGCCAGCCTCACACGCAGTAGAAAAGCTGGTTGCCGCTCGAAGCGACGACGCTTTAAGCGAAACATCTCTCTCCATCATGCTAATGGTCACAACCTTGCGTAATTGGCAAGATGAAGACCTCAGGGAGTACAAAACCACACTTCATGAGCTTGTCCCTTCATGGTCAGAGCTTAACGATTCCCTTTATTGGTTCAGCATTGAACAAGCTCGATTAGCGCTGGCGGCGCGAACAGGTGAATCTTTGACCGATGATTGGCTAGCTTCATGCCTAGGCCCATTCTGGAAGTTCGATGCTGACAGCTTGCCGAGGCTACTCGAATGTATTGGCTCCCGCACGCTGCACGACGATAGATCGGTCGCGCTCAGTACAGCGTTTCATGTTTATGAGCGCAGCGACCGGCCGGTGGGCATTCTTGCCCAACTACAAAATGTTGTTGCCGAAGATTCTGAATTGACAGATAAGTTGGGACTGCTGATCGATCCGCCGGTATCGGAGACGGTTCGGAGGTATATGGAGGAACATGCAGAACACCAACAGACGCGGAGTGAGGAGGAAGAGCGACAAAAGCAGCAGCGAGCCGAGTGGATAGCGGAGTTACGTGCCAACCCAGAGCGGATCCGCACTCCACCTGAAATGGAGCCCGGTACGTTCATGGACGATCAGTACTGGCTTATGCGCGAGCTGCAGGATAGTGGCTTAGCGAGAAGCCGTTCTGAGTACGCTAACTGGCGGGCGCTGACTTCAGATTTCGGTGAGAGCGTCGCGCAGGAGTATCGTGAAGCTGCCACCAATCATTGGCGGAGCTACGTTCCATCCCTAAGGTCCGAGGGAGACCCAGGTAACAGCATCCCAGACGCTCTAATTTTTGGCCTGGCCGGACTGGAAATAGAGGCCACCGAGAATGCGGATTTCCCAGGCTATCTGGATGAAGCGCAAGCACGACAAGCCATACGCTATATCACCTGGCAGCTTAACGGATTTCCGGCGTGGTTCGAGAGGATGCACCAGGCTTTCCCGGGCTTGGTCCAAGAGGCGGTGACCAGCGAATTGGTCTGGGAGCTTGAGAACACCAGTGCAGACAAGCCCATGCACTACATTCTCCATGACTTGTTTTATTATGCGCCTTGGCTGCATACCCACATTGCTCCTGCGATACTCGAATGGGTCGAATCTCATCCCTTGTGCATTGACGCCAACCGGAACTACTGCATAGGCATATTGGTGAACGGCGGTACGGAAGCAGCAAGACTTGCCGAATTGGCAAATCACCAGATAGCTCAAGCAACAGACGCGAACAGTATTGCATCGTGGTATGCGCTCCGAGTCGACTGCGAGCCAGAGAATGGTATTCCGGAACTCGAACAGTGGATCTCGGGTCTTGACGAGGATGTTGCAATAAACGCGGTGCAGGTATTCGTTACGGCCCTTGTCGGTGGGAGGGGGCCGAGAGAGAGAGGCCCTAGATTTGGACGCTTTCAATCAGCAGACACTCTGAAAATACTCTATACCCTGGCCCACCGCTATGTTCGGGCGTCTGATGACATAAATCGTGTTGGTGGGGGCGTGTATTCTCCAGGGCTGCGCGATGATGCTCAGGATGCTCGAGAAAGCTTGTTCAGGCTCCTATCGGAAATACCGGGCAAAGCCACTTATACAGCAATCGAGCGACTGATCCACGAGCACCCGGACGCTGATTATCGTCCGTGGATGGCCAAACAGGCATACAAGCGAGCTGAAGAAGATGGCGACCTTGAGCCTTGGACCGCTGCGCAGGTCAACGCGTTTGATAAGTCCCAAACTATAACGCCAGTAACGCATCGTCAGCTCTTCGATCTGGCTGTGCATCGTTTGCAGGACCTAAAGAACTGGCTGGAACGTGGAAACGACAGCCCCTGGAGAACCTGGCAGCGTGCCGACGGCGAAACCGAGATGCGCACATTGATAGCGGGCTGGCTCAACCAGCACTGCGGGGATAAGTATACGACTGTACAAGAACCGGAACTCGCCAACAGCCAGCGTATAGATATCAGTCTGCAGACCGCGGACGTGCAGTCACCAGTTCCTATCGAGTTAAAGCTGCTTGACAAGGCCTGGACCGGCCCACAGCTTTGCGAGCGGCTGCGCAACCAACTGGCGGGTGATTACCTCTGAGAGGAAAGTGCGAGATGTGGCCTAATGCTGCTGGTCTGGCAAGGAAAGATTCCCAAGAGACGATGGATGATCAATCAACGTGGGTTCGGATTAGAAGAATTGCCCAATGCCCTAAAAAGCTATTGGAACGAGATCTCCGCAGGTTTTCCCGGGGTGCAGACGATCGAAGTAATGGTCATAGATCTGACATTACGAGAACACGCCTCTGATTCATAAGTGGCAAGGCCTATGGGCTCGGAGCATCAACCTATTCGAAGCCCAAAGCCTGCTCGTGATGATTTCTGGAACTTATGGGATAGGTAGAGCGACTTGCGCAGCGCTCAGGCTGCAAATGACTGCTTCTGCCTGCAGGCAGATATAACGAAAATAATCAAGTGCTCTAAAGCACATGGCAAGGCACTCCAGCCGAATGCTGACGCGCCGGCTGAGTTTACATGTTAGCCAGTCAAGCTGAACTCAATACCCCTGCTTTCTAGTCATCACTCCTCTCCCCGCACTCTTGGCTCATCACTCCCCCCCCCCCCTCCCTGGAATCAAGC
>JBIIIX010000163.1:0-6738 GCA_044234415.1 Cyanobium sp. | reverse complement strand
GCCAGCGGCGGGCGGGCCCAACCCACGGCTCCTGGCCACGGGCCTCTCGCTCACCAGCGGCGCGGTGGAGCACCGGGAGGCCGGGTCCCCCGGCAGCGCCCTGCTGCCCGGCGGCCCACACCAGGCCGGCAGGCAGCCGCACAGCCTCGCGCTGGTGGACGGTGGCGTGGAGGGTGGCGTGGAAGGCGGCGTGGAAGGCGGCAGCGCCCTGGATCAGCCTTGGGGGGCCCGCCATCGCCCCGAGTGGGCGGCGCGGGGCCTAATCATCTGGCCCCGTGGCGGAAGTTGGCGGCGGCTGGTCTTCGACTGCGCCTGCCCCGCGACCTGGCAACGCCTCGGCCCCGCGGTCGCCCGGGCTCGGCTGGCGCTGCGCTGGTGGGCCGATCAGGCCTTGTTGCTTGCCGATGGCGAAGCGGTGCGGGGGGGCGATCTGTTCGACACCGCCTGCCGCTGGCAGCTGCCGACCTCCTGGTGGCAGGGGAAGCCGCTGCGGCTGGAGTTGTGGCTGCGCAGCCCGCTCCACGACGATGGCGCCTTGGTGCGCAGCCGGCTGGAGCTGGAGCCCCTGCAACCCGACGACCCACTCGGGATGTTGCAGCCTGACCGGGAGGAGCTCCAGCAGCGGCGGATCGCCGCTGGCCGGCCGGCGGCGCTCGCCTTGCGGCCGGGGCCGGGGACCGTGCATGTGCTCGGCCACGCCCATCTCGATCTCGCCTGGCTCTGGCCCGTGGCGGACACCTGGCGGGCGGCTGAGCGCACGTTCCGCTCCGCCCTGGCCCTGATGGATCGCTTCCCCGATCTTCATTTCGGGCACTCCACCCCCGCCCTCTACGCCTGGCTGGAAAACCAGCGGCCCGCCCTGTTCGAGCAGGTGCGCCGGGCGATGCGGGCTGGCCGCTGGGAACCGCTGAATGGGCCCTGGGTCGAGAGCGACTGCGTGCTTCTCAGCACCGCCTCGCTGTTGCGCCAATTCCAGGAGGGACAGACCTACAGCCGCAGCCGCTTCCCGGAGTGGGAGCACCTCCTGGCCTGGTTGCCGGACAGCTTTGGCTTTGCCGCCGGCCTGCCGGCCGTGGCGCGATGCACCGGCGTGCGCTGGTTCTGCACCCACAAGCTCGCCTGGAACGCCACCAATCCGTTTCCGCACCGGCTGTTTCGCTGGCGCAGCCGCTGCGGCGCCGAACTACTGGCGTTGATCACCGCTCCGATCGGCACAGACGGCGATCCCGTGGCGATCGAGACGGAGCGCCTGGCCTGGCAGGCCGCCAGCGGCGTGGACGATCTGCTGTGGCTGCCAGGGGTGGGGGACCACGGCGGGGGACCGACGGCGGAGATGTTGGAGCAGCTCGACCTCTGGCGACAGCAGGAAGCCGCTGCGCCGCAGCGCCACGGCAGCGCGCGCGCCTACCTCAAGCGGCTGGAACCCCTGGCGGCCCAGCTGCCCGTGTGGCGGGATGAGCTCTACCTGGAGCTGCACCGCGGCTGCGCCACCAGCCGCCCCGATCAAAAGCGCCACAACCGCAGCCTCGAGCGCCTGCTGCGCGAGGCGGAGCTCGCCCAGGCGTTAGCAACAGCGCTGGCCAGCCTGGAGGCTGGCGGGCAGAGCACGGCCGGGGCCGAGGCCGAGCCCACGCCCGTCGACCCAGGCGGCGATGGGGTCGGTGGGGCCGGGCCAGGGTTCCGCGCCGCTCCAGCGGAGCCGATGCCGCTGGTCGACTGGCGGCCGCTGTTGTTCCAGCAGTTCCACGACATCCTGCCCGGCACGGCGATCCCGGAGGTGTTCGAGCAGGCCGAGCCGATCTGGCGGGCCTCCCGCCGCCGCGGCCGCCGCCAGCGGGATGCCGCCCTGGCCGCCCTGCTCGGGCTGGAGATCGCGGCCAAGGCCGTGGGCGATCGGGCCGCGCCAGAGGCGCACGCAACACCAACGCCAACCCTCTCCCCTGGGTCCCTCTTGGCGGCGACCACTCCTGCTGCGACCACTCTCGAAGCGACCACTCCCGCCGAAACCACTCCCGCCGCGACCATTCCCGCGGTGACCATTCCCGCGGTGACCGCCATCGGGACCGCCGCAACTCAGGAGCGCGCCGCGCCCGCTTCAGCCACGGCATCAGTCACGGCATCAGCCCCAGCCCCAGCATCAGCGCCCGCCACCGCGGCGCAGCATGCGCCTGGGAACGCAGCCCAGTACGCGCCTGAGAATGCGGCGCAGCCCGCGCCTGGGCACGCCGCGCAGCCCGCACCTGGGCACGCCGCGCAGCCCGCACCTGGGCCCGCCGAGGGGCCAACCCGCCGCGGTCACGGCGCCGGCCCGCGGCGGCAACCCTCAGCCCCAGGGCCCCAGACCTGGGTGGTGGCGCAGCTGCTGCCACTGGCGGCCCAACCGCGCACCCTGCGGCTGCCCAGCGGCAGCTGGTGGCTCGCCAGCGCCGCCGGGCCGCGCCCCCTGCCCCAGCAACCAGCCGCGGCCGGTGGCTGCTGGGTGCAGCTGCCAGGGCTGGCGGGGGTCAGCAGCCTGACCCTGCAACGATCGCCCGGCCCGGCCGCCGCGACCGCGGTGCCCGCCGGCCCGGCCGCCAGATCTGGCGAACGCGCCCTGGCTGCGCCGGGGCCCGGGGCGGTCTCGCCATGGGAACCGATCGCGCCGGTGCGGCTGGAGCCCATGGACGGGGCGGAAGGACGCCGCTGGTGTCTGCGCAACGACCACCTGGCCGTGAGCCTCGGCCCCGAGGGCATCGAGCAGCTCCACGATCGGACCGGCCGGCCCTTGCTGGCCGCGCCGTTGCGCTGGCGGCGCTGGCGCGATGCCGGTGAGTTTTGGGATGCCTGGGATCTGGCCGCCGATCACCGCGAGCATCCCCTCCCCTGGGACTGGGACAGGGAACCGCAATGGTTGGAGCGGGGCCCCCTGTGCGGCCATGTGGTTTGGCGGGGCCGTTGCGGTCGCAGCGCGGCGCGGCTTGACGCCCGCCTGCAGGCCGGCAGCCCCTGGCTGGAGCTGGTGGTGTCGCTGGAGTGGCGGCAGCGGCACGAGCTTCTGCAGCTGGAGCTGCCCCTGGCCCAGCCGGCGTGCCGTTGGGCCAGCGACACGGCCGGAGGGGTGATCGAGCGAGCCGCCGAACCTCGCACCGCCGCGGAGCGGGCCCGCTGGGAGGTGGCCTGCCTCTCCTGGATCGCGGCGCTGGCGAGCCCCCAGGCGGGAGACACGCCCGATCTAGCGGTGCTGCTGGACGGACCCCAGGGGGTGTCGGCGACGTCGGAACGGCTGTGCGTGTCGCTGTTGCGGGCCCCCACCTGGCCAGACCCCGGGGCCGATAACGGCTGGCAGCGCCAGCGCCTGGCCCTGATGCCCAGCCCTGGCGGCTGGCGCGCGGCAGCGGTGCCGACCCAAGCCCGCCGGCTGCGGGAACCGCTCTGGACGCGGCCGGTGGCGGCGCCTCCCCGCCGCGAAGGCCCACTGCTGCCGCCGCTGGAGGTGGATCTGGAGTTGGTGCAGCTGCGGCCTTTTCCCGGGGGGCCGGGGCAGCTGCTGCTGGCTGTGCAGAACAACGGGCCCTGCCGACGGCGACTGGACCTGGGCGGGTCTTGGCAGCTGCTCGAGCGGCTGGACGGGCTGGGGCAAGCGCTTGAGCCCCAGCCTGAGGATCCCGCAGCCCTGGGGCCGTGGCAGCTCGGGTTCTGGCGGGCTCGTGCCAGCCCCCTCGGGGGTTGAACGCCAGCGGCAGAAACGCCAGCGGCAGGTTGGAATGGCTCAGCCGCCTCGGCCGTGGGTCCTGACGGGAGGTGTGTTGGGACCCACGGGGGCGAGGGAGGAGCTGCTTCCCTTCCCCATGGATTTAGTCGTCGTGGTCGTCGAAGGGGTCGCTCAACTGCTTGGAGGGCGGGCCGAACGCGGTGTAGACGCCGAATCCAGTGAGCGCTAGCAACACCACCAGCACGGTGATCGCCACAGAGATGGCCGGCGAGGTGGTGCTGGGTTCCATGGACGGTTGCGAGGGAGAGGTGAGCGGGAGTCGGTCCGACGGCGAGGTGATCAGCCGCGAATCCGGGTGGCAGAAGCGAAGCGCCGGGACGTTGGCAACAGAGCGTTGGCAACAGAGCGTTGGGGGCAGGACGTTGGGGGCAGTCGACCGAGATCGGCCTTTCACAACGCCTGATCACAAGCGACGGGGGAGGTCCCGCCTCCGCCTCCGGGGCCTTTACAGTACCCTCATTCCCCGCCTGCCCGAGAGCATCGAGCTGCCATGGCCCAACGCACCCGTCTCGGAAATTTGTTGCGCCCCCTGAATTCCGAATACGGCAAGGTGGTGCCGGGCTGGGGAACCACCCCAGTCATGGGCGTGTTCATGGCGCTGTTCCTTGTGTTCCTGCTGGTGATCCTGCAGTTGTACAACCGCTCCTTGCTGTTGGAAGGCATCAACGTCAACTGGAACGGCTTCGGCTGATCCGGCCCTTACGGCTCACCGACCATGAACATCTTCGGCATCGGTCTGCCCGAGCTTGCGGTCATCGCGGCGATCGCTTTGATTGTCTTTGGCCCCAAGCGATTGCCGGAGATGGGGCGCAGCTTGGGCCGCACCCTGCGCGGCTTCCAAGGCGCTTCCCAGGAATTCGAGAAGGCATTCCGCCTGGGCCTGCAGCCCGAGGACGGGGTGGAGCGTCCAACTGAGCGCATTTCCCCCAGTGAGCCGCTCGCTTCGGCGGCGGCCAGCGGTTCCAGCGGAGAGGTTCAGCCTCCCGCTTCCGAGCCCAGCTAAGGCCAGCCTTGCCAGTCCAACGTCGGCACCGCACCGGCAGCGCAATACCGCTGGCCTGAACGAGCCACTGAATCAGCCACCCCCTGGGCAGGCTCTTCGCCAGAGACGCTTGTCCCTCGCTTGTTGGCCCTAGGGGTTCAGGCGTTTTCCAGGCTGTCTTGCACGCTTGCCAGTCCAACAGATCTGGTGCGCCCATCGCCGCGATCCGATCGGCGTGCGTTGGCCTCAGCGCCGCTGGAGCCTCCGGCCCTTGGATGGCTTGGATCCGGGCCCATGCCGCCGCCAAGGCCTTGGCTGATCGCCTGGGGGTAGGGAGCCGGACAGCCCCCCGTTTGGGAGAGCCCCGGCCCCTGAGCGCACCCCGAACGCGGCAACCCGAGGCGGCTACCCTGCCGGCTCGGCCCGCTTCGCCTTGCCGCCGTGGATCTGCAGCTACTGGTCGGGCTCGGCAACCCCGGTTCCCGCTACCTGGACACCCGCCACAACGTGGGCTTCATGGCCGTGGAGCGCCTGGCCGCCCGCGCCGCGGTGAACTTCCGCCCCCAGGCCCGCCTTCAGGGCTTGCTGGCCGAGGTGGGCCATGGCGGCGACCGGCTGCGGCTGCTGATGCCTCAGACCTTCATGAACGACAGCGGCCGCTCCATCCGCGCAGCCCTCGACTGGTTCCGCCTCGAGCCTGACCAGCTGCTTGTGCTGGTGGATGACATGGACCTGCCCCTGGGCCGGCTGCGCCTGCGCTCCAGCGGTAGCGCCGGCGGCCACAACGGGCTGCGCAGCGCCATCGCACACCTGGGCAGTGAGCGGTTCGCCCGGCTGAGGATCGGCATCGGCGCTCCGGCCGAAGACCGGGAGGAGCGGCGCGCCCGCACGGTTTCCCATGTGTTGGGCCGCTTCAGCGCCGCGGAGCGTCCCCTGCTGGAGGAGGTGCTGGACGAGGTGCTGGCGGGGGTGGAGCTGATCCGCCGCCTGGGATTGGAGCGGGCCGGCAACCGTCTGAACAGTTTCCGCGCCAACGCCCAGGCATCGTGAAATGCATGGTGCGTCCCGCGTCCTTCGTTCTGGCCATTCCGTGAGTCGCCTCCCCACCACCACGGCACAGTTGCGGGTGTTGCGCCAGAGCTTCAGCGATTGTCTGCTGGAAGGCGAGGTGAGTGCCGGCGGTTTTCAGTGGCAGTTTCGCTGGGCGTTTGATCGCGGCGAGTTGCGCGTCGAGCCCTCCCTGGGCCGCGCCCTGATCCAGGACGCCTTGCTGCGGTTTCTGCTGCGGGTCGACTACCAGCTCGAACCAGGCGGCGACTACGTGTTCACGGTCCGGGCACGCTTTTGAGGGCCGCCGAACCCTGCCGATTCTCGCCGAGACGCCGGGGCTGGCGCTGCAGAGGCAGCTGGGCATCGCGCCAGAGGGGCCGATCCAGCCAGCGCTCCAGCAACAGCTGAGCCACCACATCGTCCCAGTCGCGGGGCGGCTGGCGCAGGCCGGGCGGCAGCAGCCGCCGCCAGCCCCGGGGCGGGAACAGCTGCCAGAAGCGTTGGCGTGCCGCCAGGGTGGTGCCGCGCTCATCAACCGTGCGCACGGGTAGGACCCCCCGCAGCCGCCGCTGCCAGGCGTGGCTGCCGGTGCCATCGCCAATCACCACCAGCCGCAACCCAAAGCCCTCACGCCACAGGTGCAGTTGCTCCAGGGTTTGCTCCGGTGAGAGCAGGGCGGCGGCCACCAGCCGCTGCTGGCCGGGGTCGCTGAGCACAAGGCCGCATTTGCTGCGGCCCGGATCCAGGCCGGCGAGCGCCCCGGGGAGCGGAGAGTCAGCGGTGGTTTTGGCGAGCACAACCCTGGTCTGGGGAGAACGCTGGTGTGGGGGCAAAGCTGCCGCCAGGCTCCGGGCCCAGCGGCAGTTGCTGGATCCATCCTGCCGGGACCCGCGCCGCCCGCAGGCTCTGGCGCGGTTCGCCCATGGTCAGTCCGTCCCGCCTGGAGAACCGCGGC
>JBIIIX010000015.1:0-22454 GCA_044234415.1 Cyanobium sp. | reverse complement strand
ATGGCCCTCCCTTGGTCCTCAATCGCCCCTTCGGCGTCGCCCAGGGCCAAACGCACATTGCCGCGGTTGCTCCAGGCGGCGGCATCCTGGGGCCTGAGCGCGAGCACCTGATCCCAAAGGGGCAACGCCGCGGCGAAGCTGCCGGCGCGGCTGGCCGCCAAGGCCCGCTCAAACAGGGCGGCCTCGCCGCCTGGCGAAGGCTGGGTGGCTGGCGCTGGGGCTGGGGCGGCGCTTTCCGCCAGGGAGGCGGCCGGCAGGGCCAGCAGCAACAGGGTCAACAGCGGCATCACCAGCCAGGCACGCAGCAACCCTCCCCGCGGTCGGGGCCAGCCCGGGGGGGGCTGATGGGGGAAACCCGCAACCGGGCCTGCAGGGGGTCTCATGCCGGGCTGTCCTGACTCTGGCCGATGTGGGCACTCCCCGCCGCGGTGATCACCCGACCGCGGGGGGTGCGTTGCAGAAAGCCAAGCTGCAGCAGGAACGGCTCAACCACGGTCTCCAGCGTGGTGGCATCCTCTCCGAGGCTGGCGGCGAGGGTCTCCAACCCCACCGGACCGCCGCCGTGGGCCTCGAGCAACAGGCGCAGCAGGCGCCGGTCGCTGGCATCGAGACCGCGACAGTCGACGCGGTGCAGGCTGAGCGCCTCGTGCACCAGGCCGGCATGGATCCGTTCCTCGCCTCGCACGGACGCCACGTCGCGCACGCGCCGCAGCAGGCGATTGGCGATGCGGGGGGTACCGCGGCAGCGACGCGCCACCTCCAGGGCCGCCTGGGGCTCCAGCGTCAGGCGCAGCAATCCGGCGGCCCGTTCGACAATCGCTCGCAGATCGTCCAGGTCGTAGAACTCCAGCCGCTGGATGAGGCCGAAACGATCCCGCAGCGGCGAGCTCAAGGATCCGGCCCGGGTGGTGGCCCCCACCAGGGTGAACGGTGCCAAGGGCAGGCTGCGGGTGCGGGCGGTGGTGCCCTTACCCACGGTCAGGTCGAGGCGGAAATCCTCCATGGCGGAGTAGAGGAGTTCCTCGGCCACCCGGTTGAGGCGGTGGATCTCATCGATGAACAGCACCTCGCGCGGCTGCAGGTTCACCAGCAGCCCCACGATGTCGCGCGGGCGCTCCAGGGCGGGGGCACTGGTGATGCGGCAGCGCACCCCCAGCTCCTCGGCCAGCACCAGCGCCATGGTGGTCTTGCCCAGGCCCGGGGGACCGTGGAGCAGCACGTGATCGAGGGCCTCGCCGCGGCCGCGGGTGGCCGCCACCGCGATCGCCAGCACCTGCTTGAGCTCCCGCTGGCCGATGTAATCCTCAAGCCGGCGGGGGCGGAGGCTGTCTTCGCGGCTGCCGCCGTCGCTGTCACGGCCGGGGTCAACGCCGTCGAGATCGGGCTGCGCCGCGGCATTGAGCAGTCGTGACCCTGCCTGGGAGGCCTCGGCCTCCTCCCGCTCCGGCGGCTCGACGCGGCGCCGCCGCCGAAGCGGCGCCGCATTGGCCGGGCCGGAGGAGATGATCGCCATGCAGCGAGGGTACCGGGGTCTCCCTAGGGTCGGGAGTGAAGGGGGCGAGCGGAGACCGCGCCATGGCCAAGGTTGTGAAACAGGTGGTGAAACAGGCGGGGAAACAGGCAGTGGGCAAGGGAGCGGCCAAGGCGCGGGCCAGCGCTAACCGCCGACTGGCGGAGAACCGCTTCGCGCGCCATCAGTACGAGATCCTGGAAACCCTGGAGTGCGGCATCGAGCTGCTGGGCACTGAGGTGAAGTCGATCCGGTCCGGCCACGCCAACCTGCGCGATGGCTTCTGCCTGATCCGCAATGGCGAGCTGCAGCTGCACAACGTGCATGTGTCACCGCACAGCTATGCGGGCCGCTATTTCAACCACGACCCGCTGCGGGTGCGGAAGTTGCTGGCGCACCGCCGCGAGATCGACCGGCTGCGGGGGGCTCTGGAGCAGAAGGGCCTCACCCTGGTGCCGCTCGATCTGCATCTGAGCGGCTCGTGGATCAAGGTGACCTTGGGCTTGGGCAAGGGCCGCAAGCTGCACGACAAGCGCCAGGAGGAGCGCCGCCGTCAGGATGTCAAAGACACGCGGGCGGCCCTGGCACGGCTGTAAGCCCGCGGGCCCAGAGATGCCCCCGCCAAACCCGAGGCAGCACTTGAACAGAGCGATTCCGCCAAGCTCAGGTGCATCGGGAGCGACAAGGGTTAGGTGAGGGTGGTTAAGGGCTGATTGCTGAGGAACATCTCCGCCACCGCGTTCCCCACCCGATGGCCCACATCGAAGGAATCGAGGCAGGCCTCCCGAATGTGCACGCCGCCGTAGATGCGGCTCAACGCGTCTTCCATGCCGGCGTTGTAGAAGCTGCTGCGGGTAACGGTGGTGCCGGCCTGGTTGGTCTCGGTGGAGGGGCTGAAACTGCGCACCACGCCGGGCAAGTCCTGGGAGGTGGTGGAGAAGGTGATGTTATCGCCAAAGAAGTTGGTCAGCACGGCAGCGAAGGCGCCTCCCATCACCGAATGGCCCGACATGTAATCGGGGAAGGGTGGAGATTCTATGCCATTGATCGAGGAAAGCAGGGTGTGCCATTCGGTATCGCGCACGGTGATAGGCGTATTGTCATTGTCTGAAAATTGACCGGTGATTAGATCATAGGGCCGTGGCTGCACTTGCGTGTACTTCTCGTACCAAGCGCAGATCACCGAGTCAGCCATCGCCATGCTGAGGCTAGCGAGCAGCTCGGCATTGGTGGCCTGATCGGTGCCCTGTTTTTGCGCCACCTCCATGGCGATATCGAGCAAATGACCGTAGGGGCGGAAGGTGTCCGGCCGGTCGTAGGCCCAGAACTTGGCGATGTCTGCCTGGTCAGCCGTGCGTTGCAGGGTTGTTGTGGCGGTATTGGTTAAGCCTCCGAAAAGCCTCACTTCGGCGAGCTGTTCGGCATACAGCTCGAGATTCACATCAGGCCGTGCCTGCAAGCCATCGCTCTTGAACCTGGGATTGGTGGGGCCGCTGATCATCCAGGGGGTCACCGATCCCCAGTTGGCTCCCAACGCCACATCCTTCATTGGACCCGAGGTGGCCGGCATCCAGACATAACCCTCCAAGCCGGGGGGAGGCGTGGGAGCGGCATAGGGAGTGTTATTGGCAGAACCATCATTGGCACGCAAGGCGCGGATCTGGTCGGCTATCGCAGCTCCCACAGCCAGGCTGGCATTGATGCTGGCCTGGGACAGGCCCGCCGCCGTGAGCGCCTGAGAGGAACTGTTGAGCTGATCCTGGATGATCGTGGACTCACCAGGTAGCTCTAAAGAAAGAATGCGTTGCGCAGCTCCAACGATTGCGGCATTTCTATCAATACCGGCAGATATCGTAGGCAGGGAAATTGTACCATTAGGATTATACACCTTTACGCTGGGATCGAAAGCCGCCACGGTATTCAGCATCGCAGTATTCAGCATCGCCGCGAGGCGGGAGCCCACCGTGGGGCCAACGCCGGGCTTGCCGTTGCTTCCCGCTGATTTGACCGCGTTCAGAGCACAGCTGGTCCAGACCAAAATCGGATCACTGTTGGCGACATTAGTCAGCGAGAGGGACTTGTTGTTATTGAGGGCTGCTCCTTGCTCAACGAGGTAGTCAGCGTCTACCTTAGCAATCAAGTAATAAGAGGGCTGGGCCAGGTCGGCGAGCTGCATATCATAGGCAATATTCACCGAGTTCGTCATACTGCGTGGCAGTAGAATCTGAATGGGGCTGGCGGTTAGCCGGACATCTTGGCTGTCGAGTAGCCTGTCTGTTGAAGCAAACAGAGTAACGTAGACGCGGTCCGTCCTAGCCGAGATGTTTCTCAGTCTCAGCTGATAACCATCCAGCGAGGTCACCAGCCTGGTATTGAGGGTGGCAGTGATTTGGGCCAGGCCATTTGTGCCGTCCACAAGGCTGGCAGGCCTGATGACCCTGAGATCGATTGTGTAATCGTACATGGCTCGAAAACGTGAGCAGGATGACGAAAGGACGTGAAAGAGTTAACGGAATATAAAATTGCAATTAGTAAACAGCGGCTTCATCGTTGCGGCGGCTCCCCGGTTGAATCGTGAAAATCAGCACGGCCCAGAGGTTCTGCGCAGCTGCTGGATTTGGGGCGTAAAACCTGATGGTGCGAATGGCGACCGACTTGACCCCTTTTGCTTGCTGGGCTGCAATGGCCCGGCTGAGGGGAAAGCGATTCGGCTTGGGGCAATGGCATGGCGCTTCATGGACAGCGCAAACATTACCATCGACTTGTACGAAATGCGCAGATTGTGCGAAATGCGCAGAATCACCAGGGAGCAGTTGTGTGGACCTGATGTATGTGGCTTGTAGAAACCCAGGGAAACTGGGCCTCGGGCTTGCCTGAAGCGAAGCCGATCGGGCTGACCTCTCGGCAGCTGGGAACAGCGGCCCTGGGGTAAATGCGCCTTTCAGACTCGAGGCACCGATGGCCAACTTATTGCGTCGAGTTGGTGGTGTTAAACCAGATACAACAGCAGGCGAGTGGGGGAGTGGGCGGCTGGTTGCATGGCTGCCAGCAACAGCTAGACCCTGCCTGGTTTATGGCTGGGCTTGCGCGCAATCCTCACAGCGCTTGCCCGCAATCCTCATAGCACTTGCCCGCGCACACGAATGATAGCAGCACTGACGAATCGTCCCTCGAAGTGAGTGGAACCCATCGCCACCGCAACGCAACGCAACGCGAGCTGGAGACGCCATCTGCTGCAATCAGCTCAGTCCTTTGCTCGCAAAGTACACCGGATTGTTCTCGAGCCAGTTCGTTGGCCGCTGTGCTGAACCGCTCTACAGGGGCCTGCCTGAAATGATTCGTTACCATGGCCAGGCCTCGGGGGTCTTGAATCGTGCGGCGCAATCGGCCGTGGCAAGCCGATCTCCCTGGCCATGTGCATTGCCGGTTCATCGTCCCGATGTTGCCAACCAGCCAACGTCCGGCGCTGCTTCACGCGCTCGCCCTGCCGGTGAGCGCCTCAAGCGGAGCCGCTGTTCTCCAACCCGAAGGTCATGCCGATGCCGGTTGAGCAGGTCGAGCAAGCCCTGGCGCTGGTGGCCAGGGGCCTCCAACTCTTTCTCGAAGGGCTCTCCGTGGCCACCGTCCTGGTGGGGATGCTGGCGACCCTTCGCCAAGGCCTCTGCCGACGCCGCTCCGCGACGGCTCTACCGGGCCTCAGCGCCGCCCGCCTGCGCTTTGGAAGCTGGCTCTCCATGGCGTTGGAGTTCCAGCTCGGGGCCGACATCGTGGCCACCACGGCCGGCCCCAACCGCGACAACCTCATCCGGCTAGCCGTGGTGGCCGTGATCCGCACCTTCCTCAACGTGTTTCTGGTGCGCGAACTCGATGCCGCGCAGCGTCTCGGGGCCGACCCCAAGGCGGAATCCACCGGCTAGGCGCGGGCAGGCCAACGGCCCCCGCGCCTGCAACGGCCCCAGCCTCACCCCGCTCAGATGCTCTCCGCCAGCTGGCGCGCCCAACCCAGGACCTCCGCCACCCGCTGCGGCGTGGGGGCCTCGCAATACAGGCGCAGCAACGGCTCGGTGCCGGAAAAGCGCAGCATCAGCCAGTGGCTCGGGCCAAGCCGAAACTTCACGCCATCGGTGCGAATCACCTCGCGCACCGGTTCGCCGGCCACCGCGGCGGGGGGCGCCTCCAGGAGCTGGGCCTCCAAGCGCCGCCGGGCCGCCATATCCACCAAGCGCAGGTCGAGCCGGTCGTAGGCGGCGGCGCCGCCGCAGAGCTCCTGCAATCGATCGAGGCGCTGGCCCAGGGGCACGCCCCCCTCCACCAGCGCCTCGATCAACAGCAGGGCCGCGAACGGGGCATCCCGCTCTGGCAAATGCATGCCAAAGCCCACCCCACCTGATTCTTCACCGCCCACCAGCACCTCGCCCGCCAGCATCTCGGCGGCGATGTACTTGAAGCCCACCGGTTTCTCCAGCACGCTGCGCCCCAGCCCCTCGGCCACCAGCGCCATGAGATCGGAACCGCTGACGGTTTTGATCACGCTGCCGGGCAACTGCCGCGCCCGGGCCAGGTGATCGATGAACAAGGGCATGAGCAGCTGGGTACTGCAGAAGCGGCCGCGCTCATCGACCGCGGCGATGCGATCGCCATCGCCATCGAACACGATCCCCATGGCCGGCTGCCCAGCCGCTGTGGAGGCCCGCACCGCGCCGATCAGCTCGTCCAGGTAGGCCGCCAACGGTTCTGGGGGATGGCCACCGAACAGAGGGTCGCGGTTGGCGCGGATTTCGCGGATCAAGCCGGCGCTCACGGCGGCATCCCCGAGCAGCGCCGGCAGCACCCCAGCCGCCGAGCCATGCATCGGATCGACGATCACCCGTAGGCCAAGACGATCCAGCCCCGCCGCCAACGCCGCCACATCCACCTTGGCCCGCAGGCCGGCCACGTAGGCGCCGAGGGCATCGAACCGGCTGGTCTCGGCCGCGATCGGCACGGTGACGCCCCCGGCGGCCAGGCGCCGCTCCACCCGCTGGGTGAAGTCGCCCTCCACCGATCCGCCGAAGGGGCCTTTGATCTTCAGCCCCAGCCATTCGGGCGGATTGTGGCTGGCGGTGATCACCAGAGCGCCGAGGGCGCCCCGCTCCACCACCGCCCAGCTGGAAGCCGGCGTGGGCGTCGCGGAGGCGGCCAGCAGCGGCTCCAGGCCGGCGCCGCGCACCGCCGCCGCGATCGCCTCCGCCAGCTCCGGTGCCAGAAAGCGCCGGTCGTAGCCCAGCACCACCTCCCTGCTGCGCAGCCCTTCGGGAGCGCTGCTGGCCAGTTCGCGGGCCGAGGCCGCCGCCACCGGCAGCAGCCGCTCCACCGTGATGTCCACCCCGAGGATGCCTCGCCAGCCGTCAGTGCCGAACACAATCGGGGCGGCCTCCAGGGGCAGGGGGGCGGACTCCATGGCGGCGGCAAGCAGCGCAACGACAGGCACTCCGTAGCAGCGGGACGCCATCGCCCGGGCCAACCTGGTGCCGGACCGTGGGCAGGCCACCGGCTCTCCCTAGCGTGGCGCCATGGTTGACCCCGATCCGCCTCCCCTCACCGACCGGCTGCTGCGCAGTTGGCTGCGCTGCCGGCGGCGCGCCTGGCTGGATCGTCACGGGCCCTCGCGACGGCGCCTCTGGTCCGCCCATCGCGGCCTGGCGCTGGAAGACCAGTTGCGTTGTTTCGTTGCCCTGGTGCCGCAGCGGCCGGGTCGTGGCGAAGCGGCGGCAGCCCTGGGTGCCCCGGCGGTCGTGGGTCTGCGCCTGCGCGGGCGGAGCAACGCCGGTCGGCGTCTGGAGGCCCAGCCAAACCTGCTGCAGCGGGTGACCAGCGGCAGCGCCTGGGGAAGCCACGCCTACCGGCCGGTGCTAGCCCGCCAGGGTCGCAACACCACCCGCGAGCATCGCCTGCTCCTGGCCCTTTGGGGCCGTTTGCTGGCCGAACGCCAACGGGCCGCCGTGCCCCACGGCCTGGTGCTGGCCATGGGGGAGCGTGGCCTGGTGCAAGAGCGGTTGGCCCTCAGCCCCAACCTCCAGGCCCAGCTGGACGGAGCCCTGGAGAAGCTGGCTGAGGAGCTGGAGCTCCCCACCCCGCCGCCGCTGCTGAACGACCGCCGCAAATGCACGCTTTGCGGCTGGCGCGGCTTGTGCGACGCCGAAGCCCAGGCCGAAGGGCACCTCAGCGAGGTGAACGGCATTGGGGGCAAACGCCGCGATCTGCTGCTGGAACTGGGCATCACCAGCCTCCAGGAGCTGGCCGGAAGCGACCCCGACAGCTTGGCGGAACGGCTGGCGCTGCACGGCGAGCAGCATCGCGAGGTGGCGCCCCAGCTGGTGGCCCAGGCCAGGGTTCAGGCCGGCGGCCAGCCCCTGCGGCTGGTGCCGAGTCCGGCCCTGCCGGAGCTGGAGCTGGCCAGCGGCGCCTTGATCTACGACATCGAGTCGGATCCCGATGCCCGGGATGATTTCCTGCATGGGCTACTGCGCCTCGGGCACGCCGGCCGCGGCCCCTGGCCTGAACCCCGCCAACGCGACTACCAGCCCCTGCTGGCGTTGCGGGAGCACGGCGAGGCCCGGCTGTGGCAGCGGCTGCGGCGCCTGCTGGCCCGCTATCCCGATTGGCCTGTATTGCATTACGGCGAAACCGAATCCCTGGGCCTGCTGCGCCTGGCGGAACGGCAGGGGGCCAGCGGCGCTGAACGGGCGGCGTTGCGCAGCCGACTGATCGATGTGCATCAACGCCTGCGGCGCCACTGGCTGCTGCCGGTGAGCAGCTATGGCCTCAAGGCGGTGGCGGCCTGGCTGGGCTTCCGCTGGAGCCAACCTGGCGTGGACGGAGCCCGTTGTCTGCTCTGGTGGCGGCAATGGCGCCAGGAGCATCAGCGTCGTGACCGCCGCGCTGTCAGCGCCCTGCGGCTGGGTCGGATCTTGGAGTACAACCGGGATGACTGCCGCGCAACCTGGGCCGTGGCCCAGTGGCTGCTGGAGCAGGACCAGCCGATGCCAGGGGAGTAGCCCTCAACGCCCGGAACACGCCACGCCCGCGCGGCCCCGGACGTCCCTGACGGCGGCACCGCGGCCAGGATCCCGCCTCGGTGATCTCGGCCGCTCGGCGAGCGGCGGGCTGCTGGAGCCCGCGTGATGTCAGGGCCTGGTGGGCTGACAGCCCCGTGGAGGGCCGCTGGGGCATAACAGCTTGCGCAGGGCTCTGCCAAGTGGCTCTGCCAAGTGGGTCAGCAAGTGGGATTGCCTTGGTTGCCCACGCCGTTCTCCTAGGCTCGCGCCGCCCTGTGAAGGCTCGATGAAGCTGTTGGTGGTCGGCGGAACCGGAACTCTGGGCCGCCAGATCGCGCGTCGCGCCCTCGATTCCGGCCACAGCGTGCGCTGCATGGTACGTGCCCCCCGCAAGGCGGCCTTCCTTCAGGAATGGGGATGTGAACTCACCCGCGGCGACCTTCTGGAACCCGACAGCCTGGCCTATGCCCTGGAGGAGCAGGAGGCGGTGATCGATGCCGCCACCGCCCGGGCCGGCGACCGACACAGCGCCTGGGAGATCGATTGGCAGGGGAAGCAGAACCTGTTTGCCGCCTGTGGCCGGGCCAACGTTCGCCGTTTGGTGTTTCTCTCCCTGCTGAACGCGGAGCGTTATCCGAATGTGCCGCTGATGGAGATCAAGCACTGCACTGAGGCCTGGCTGCAGGCTTCCGAGCTCGAGTGGACCGTTTTGCGCTGCGCCGGGTTCATGCAGGGGCTGATCAGTCAGTTCGCCATTCCAGTGTTGGAAAGTCAAACGGTCTGGGTGAGCGGCTCCCCCACACCCATCGCCTACATGAACACCCAGGATGTGGCTCGCTTCGCCGTGGCCGCCCTCGATCATCCGGCCACGAGCCGCGCGGCCTTTCCCGTGGTCGGACCACGGGCCTGGACCACCAGCGAGGTCACCCAGCTCTGCGAGCGTTACTCCGGCCGTGAGGCCCGCGTGGTGCGCATCCCTCCGGCGTTGATCCGCTTGATGCAGGGTTTCGCCGACTTCTTCGAATCGGGTCGCAACGCGGCTGATCGCCTCGCCTTTGCCGAGATCATCAGCGCCGGGACCGCCTTCGACGCGCCGATGCAGGACAGCTACGCCGCCTTCGGCCTGGATCCCGAGCAGACCACCAAGCTGGAGGACTACTTCCAGGAGTATTACGACACCATTCTCAAGCGACTGCGGGAGATGGAGGCCGATCTCGACAAGGACGCCAAGAAGAAATTGCCGTTCTGAGCAGCCGCCGACCGCGCCACCACAGGCTCAACCCTGCTGGCGCCGCCAGATCCAGTCACGCCAGTCCGTCCCCGAGCGGTGGGCCAGCGAGCTCCTCGGGCTCTGCCAGCACCCTGAAGCCCATCCCGCAAGCTGACGCCCCCATGGCCATGAGCACGCTGACGCCGCGCAACCTGAGAGCGTGATGGGCCGGGAGCACCCCTGGCCTTAGCGCTGGCCCCGCCCCTGGCCTGATTCAGCTGTACTATCTTATGCGCCTCTCTCACAGACCTGCTTTCGATGGCGATCGCCCAGATCAAAAATCTGCAACGCCGCCTGGCCAACCTGGAGCAGGAGGCCAGCGATGAGCTCACCAGGGTCTGCGGCCATGGGCTTTGGCAAACCTTGGGTTTTGACGCGCTCGACAGCCTGGAGGATCCCGAACGGCGCGCCAGGGCCAACTACTACTACGGCCAGCTGCAAACGGTGCGGGAGCTCCAGGACGCCCTGACCTGAGCACGGCCGTCGCCCTTGCGGCCCATGCGGCGGCTGCCACGACCTGCCACCACGCTGCCAAGCCACGGCCCCCGCGACAGCCTCCGCCACCGCCCGCTCGCCGCGGTGGGCTCCTCGTTGCCCAGCCGGTGACGTTCAGCCACCGGGCCCAGGAGCCATGGGTGGCGTGCCCTCCTCCCCCAGAGCCGCTCCGACCCCTCGCGGGGAAGGATTGCGCGGCCCCAGCGGACCGGCAGGCGCCGAGGCTCGCGGCAGCCTCAGCCAGAGAACAGGTCTGGGAACCAGTCAGGGGAGAGCCGCACGGGGATGCCGGTTCGGCCTGGAACGTCAAGCTCCGGAGCGCAATTCGCCAGGGTGGCGTCAGCGGCTGCGCGTCAGCGTCGCGCCACAGCCCTCTGGCCACCAGCTCGGCTGCTCGGGCCGCCGCGGGCGGGGTCATGGCGGGGAATCAGGACCGCGCTCCGCGCCTGGAGCGCGGTCCACCCCCGCCTGGCCGCGGCCTGCTCTCCAGCGGCCCGGGATCGGTCGCCCAGCCGCCGGCCGCGCGGTCTGAGCCGGCTGGCGGCCGGTCGCCGGCAATGCGGTCGGGGCGGGCCTCTCGCAATCCAGCCTGGAACGGACGGCGCAGCAATGCCTCCAGACGGGCCGCCTCGGCCCTGGTCACCGGGCGCCACTGGCCGGGAGCTAGCCCGCGCAGATCGAGAGGCGGGCCTCCATCCATGAGATCGATCGCCACCCGCAGCAGGCGCAAGGTCGGCAGTCCCACCGCGGCCGTCATCCGGCGTACCTGCCGGTTGCGCCCCTCGCGCAACTCCAGCTCCAGCCAGCTGGTGGGAATGGAAAGTCGCCGGCGGATCGGCGGATCCCGCTCGGGCCAACCCGGATCGTCGATGCTTCGCACCCGGGCAGGCCTGGTGCGACGTCCCTGCACCAGCACCCCAGACCCCAGCGGCTTCAACCGATCGGCATCCGCCACACCTTCCACCTGCACCTGATAGCGACGCCAGTGACCGTGCCGCGGATCCAAGAGGCGCTGCTGCAGCACCCCGTTGTCGGTCAACAGCAGCAATCCTTCGCTGTCGGCGTCCAGCCGGCCCACCGGATACACCCCTGGGCAGTTCACGAACCCAGCCAGGCTGGCCCAGGAGCTGCCGGGCTCGGCCGTGAACTGGCTCAGCACCCCGTAGGGCTTGTGCAGCAGCAGGGTGGTCAGGAGAGGGCGGCGAAGAAGGCGGGCAGGGGCTGGTGCGGGCCGCTTCCGGCCCGCGATGCCGACGACTAGTGTGGAATGCCGTTAAGGAACAACCGCCACGCCCGCATGATCGAAACGTCCGGGGTCATCGAGAAGGAACAGGGAAATGGCTTTTACCTGGTGACCCTGGAGCAGCCCGCGGGTCACCAGTGCCTCTGCCGCGCCGCCGGCAAACTCACCAAGTTCCGCATCAAGCTGCTCGCGGGCGACAAGGTGCTGGTTGAGATCAGCCCTTACGACCTCACCCGGGGCCGCATCACCTATCGCGAGCGCAATGTCGGCAGCGGGGCACCCCGACCGGCGGGCAATCGTCCTGGCGGTCCGCGGCGTCGCTGAGCGGGCCAGGCAGTCGGCGGCCCAAGGTCCTGGCAGGGCGACAGGCCACATGTTGTCGCCTACGGCACCTCGACCGAGCCAGCCAACCCTGACCTGACCGGAAGGGCTCGCAACCAACCTGACGGCGTGGGCGAATCGGTGTGGATCACCTGGGCGTCGGATCCCATCAGGAATCGCCCGCAGAGCCTGCATACCGCGCAAGGCCTTCACGCTTCAGGCCGGAACGGCCAGCAGGTTGTCGATCGCCTGGCGAAACTCGCTGCGCTGGCGCACGCCACGCCACTGCTGGCGCAGCTCCCGACCCAGGAACAGCTGCACCGTCGGGGTGCCAGTGACGCCGGCCTGCTGAGCGATGTCGGGTTCCGCGTCGATGTCGATCTCCACGCCCTGGGCCTGACCGGCCAGCTCCTCCAGCACCCGTTTGAGCTGGGGCTTGAGCACGTGGCAGGGGCCGCAGCTGGGTGAGGTGTAAACCACCAGCAACGGCCGGGGGCTGTCGTAGTACAGCTTGCGCAGGGCAAAGCTGCCCTTCTGCCACAAGGCAGCGGGATCGAAGTTGGTGGCATCGCTCACGGCGGTGCGCTGGGGCTCACCCACCTGTTTGGGTTCGGCGGGTTCGCGGCTGACGCGCACCGCCAGCTCGTGATGGCTGAGCCAGCGCTCGGCCGCGAGCGCCGCCTGGCAACCGCTGCCTGCGGCGGTGACGCCCTGCCGCCACTCAGCGTCGGCCACATCGCCGGCGGCGAACACACCATCAAGGGCCGTTTCTGGCCGGCCCGGCCGCGTCAGCACATAACCGCGGGCATCCAGCTCCAGCTGCCCCCGCACCAGATGGGTATTGGGAGTGTGACCGATGGCATAGAAGAGGCCCTTCACCGCCAGGCGCTCCTGGGTGCCGTCGGGGGCTTGCAGCAGGATCGCTTCGAGCCAGTCGCCGCCGGAGGCCTCCACCACTCGCCGATCCCAATGGATCGTGACAGCCGGGTTGGTGCGCACCCGATCCGCCATCGCCGCACTAGCACGCAGTTCGGGGGAGCGAACGATCAGGTGCACCTGGCTGCCGTACTTGGTGAGGTACATCGCTTCCTCGCAGGCGGAATCACCACCGCCCACCACCGCCAGCTGGGCCTCGCGGAATTGAGGGGTGGCGCCATCGCAGATGGCGCAGGCACTGATGCCCCGGCTCCAGTAGCGCTCCTCCCCCGGCAGTTCCAGGCGGTTGGCGCGGGCGCCGGTGGCCAGGATCAGGGACTGGGTTTCGATCAGCTGGTCACCAACGCGGATGCGAAAGGGGCGCTGGGAGAGGTCGATGGCATCGGCATCAGCCTCCAGCAGCCTGGTGCCCCAGCGCTCGGCCTGGGCACGGCAGCGGTCCATCAGCTCTGGACCAAGAATGCCGTCCGGGAAGCCCGGGAAATTTTCCACGTGGGTGGTGGTCATCAGCTGACCACCCGGAATGCCACCATCCTGGAAGCCCGTGATCAGCAGCGGGTCGAGGTTGGCCCGGGCGGCGTAGATGGCAGCGGTGTATCCAGCCGGCCCGGAGCCAACGATCACAAGATTTTCCACGGCCATGCTGCTTAGGCGGAATGACTACCACTTAAGCGTAGGCAACCAAATCGCTCGTTGACGGCCGCAACGGCTTGCCGAGTACCGGACAAGTAATGTGAAGAGTGACGAGCCGGGAGGGGAGAGAGGGGGAAATCTAAAGACTTGCTTTAGGATTCGAGCAGTTCATCCCCCTCTCGCTGCCGGTCCAGGTCGGCCAGCTTTGGCACCATCAGCACGCTGGCTGGAAGCCGATCCGGGTGATCCTCCAGGCAAACCAGCCACTCCCGGAACTCCTCGTTCAGGGCGAAGCTGTCTTCAAACAGCTCGCGGCTGTCCAAGCAAGCCCGACGAGCCAGAGCCCAGCACACGGCCACGGTCAGGCGACGATGCACGACAGGGTCAAGAGAGTCGTCCATGGGCTCGTCCGGGGCGGGCGTGGCCATGATCATCCCTCAAGTGCGGATAAGTTGGCCGGGGAACCCACCCATCAGGGGTATCGGTTGACACAACGTCGTATTTCGGTTCTGCCAACTGGGCCTCGCTCAAACCGGCCTGCCCCAGGAGGCAGTTGCCCACAGGGCTGGAAGGGCAGGTGAGGGGTAGTACCTGCCCGAACAGCTGGCCACCGCCAGGGCGGCGCCCCTAGATCGCGGAGGATTTGCAGAGAATCTGCCGCAGATTGTTTAGGCGCCACGGGCCAAAAAGTTTGGCAGCTCGGGGCCGCTCAGGCGCAGCCAGGCTCCTGCCCCGTCGGCCAGCGCCTGCAATGGCACGCCTGCCGGGGCCATGCCGCCACCACCGGCGACACCGCCCGCCTCGGGGGGCCTCGCTCGGATCACGTAGGGCTCACTCAAGGACCAGCTGCGGGCATGGCTGATCAGCAGCGGATCGGCTGGCGCAAACACATAGGAGGCCTGGCGGGGCACCGGTTCCCGCCGTGAGCGATCGCTATCCATCCGCACGGCCCTGGTGATCGCCTGCACAAAGCGGCTGCGGGTCACCACCGTCGTCAGGTACGCCACCACCCGCAGCCGTGGCGCATCAAAACCCTCGGCGCACATGTCCACGCTCACCAGCCAGTCGCCTTGGCCATCGCGGAATGCCGTCAGCCGCGTCGCCGCTTCCGGATCCTGGGAATGGACGAGGTGAACCCTGTCGCCCTGTTCCAGCAGCAGGTCCGCCAGGCCGCGGGCGTGTTCGATGTCGCGGGCGATCACCAGCCCCCCCGCCTCGGGGTGGTCGGCCCTCACCCGCTCCAGGCGCCGGCGGGCCTGCAGCATCAGCCGCATGGCAATGCCACCGCCGTCTCCCAGCCGGATGGCTCGTCGCAGATTGCGGGCGCGCCAGCTCTCGCGCACCTCCACGGACAGGGGCGAGGTCTCCAGGTCGGTCGCCTGAGAGGTAGTGGCGCGACCATGCTCCACCCAGCCGTCCTGAAAGCGGAACTCCAGCGGCCGCACATCTCCGGCCAGGATCAGCTGCCGGGGCTCAACGCACAGGTCCGGCACAATCCGCTCCACCGGCTGGCCCGCTTCGAGGCAGCGGAGGCGCCGGGCAGCGCAGAAAGCCAGGTTGTCCGCCCGGAAGGGCGTGCCGGAAAGCCCAAGGCGCAACTGGGCTCGGCCGGCGACGGTGGTGAAAGCATGTCCCCAGGCGGCGGCCTCAGGCTCCTCCGGATCGACACCGAGGTGATGCACCTCATCGGCGATCGCGAGCCAGCGGGTCTGGCGGCGAACCCGCAGCGGATCCGTGGCGACGATTGGGGGCTGCAACAGATCCAGCAGCCGTTGGCGATGGCGGCTGGCCGCTTGATAACTGATCAGCAGCCCGTCCTGGCCGGCCTCCAGCCCCCCTTCGTGCCACTCGCCGAGCACCAGGCCGAGCCGGGCCGCGGCCTGGCGCCATTGGCCGGCGATCGAGCTGCGGTGGCAGAACACCACAAAGCGATCCAGCCGCTGCTCCCGCTGCAGCTGGTCGAAGGCCAGCAGGGCTGCCAGGGTCTTGCCCGCCCCAGGACCGGCATGGACGAGCACATCCTGGCCAGCCGGGCCGGCGGTCTCCAGCCGGGCCCGCAACAACTGAATCAGCCGGCTCTGCCAGGCGCGTGGTTGAAGTTCGGAGCGAGGCCGCGGGCATCGTCCGGCACCGCTCTGCACCAACTGGAAGGAGGGGGGAGGCATGGCGAGTCGTGGCCTGGACAACGATGAGTAACTCTTCCTATTTCCAGCCATGGCAGCGTCTCTAGCTTCCGACCAACAGCGCCGCAGTGGCCATCATGGCGACCCCCTGCAATCCCCCCCAGGATTTACGCCAGCATCTGGAGCATTGCTGGCAACGGGAGTGCGACATCGACCCGATGATCATGCGGCTGCGCCTGCTCCGCCATCAACGGCTGGTGCTGCTGGCCCGCAGCCTGGAGCAGGAGCTGCTGCCGCTTTTCTAAGGCGGGCGTGGTGCGGCCCACCCGCCCGCCATCCGCCTGAAAGCCCACTGGCGGCAGATCCCAGCGGGGTCCTTGCTGCTTGTCGCCACAACCAAGGGCGCACCCGACAGCCATGGGCCCACCCCACAGCCATGGGCGCACCCCACAGCCCACGGCACAAGCCGGGGCCAGGCTCGCTGACTCAGCCGACCGCTTCGGCGTGGTTGACCAGCAAGTGTTCCACCTCCAACAGATCTTCGGCGGCGCTACGACGCGCCCGCTCAAAATCGCCCTGGGCATCGGGGAGCATGCGCTCCGCCATGCGATCGAGGAGCTCCTCCCGCCGCTCGCTCAGCACGGCCAGCAACTCCTCCTCGATGAGATAGCGCACGCCGAGGCCTCGCAGAGCATCGTGGCTGGCCTCCGCCATGGTGCCCTGCACCAGCTCCTTGACGAACAACCGCTGCACCTCAGTGCTGCGCAGGAAGCTCTCCATCGCGTTGATGGTGCCGTCCACCACGGTGCGCTCCACCTCGGCGGGTTCTTCAGCCAGCTTGAACTCCCAGTCGAGATGGCGACGCTGCCAGCCGTGCTGATGCAGGTGCGGCATCACGGTCTGACAGAAGCTGTCGACCGAGATTTCATACACCCGTTCTGCCAGCCGCTCACACCAGCCCGTGCCATGGGCATCGAGGTTGCGGCGCACATCCTCGCGGTCCACGGCATGACCGCCGTGGTGGGCATGGCAGATGCCATCAGGACAATCCAGTGCCGAGAGAGGCATCGGTGTAGGGAACGGGACAACCCCCCCAAACTGGCCAACCCCAAGGGCAACTACCACGTCCTTCAAAAATCTTCGCAACCACCCGGACCGCCCGCCTTGCCGTTCTCGCTGATCTCTGCCGCGATTCCTGTCCGGGGTCTGCGCTGCCGCGCGAGGTTCCCGGTGGGAGTGTCCGCACATTGGCCCGCCGCCGTCTTGCCGGCCGTTCCAGCCGCTTTAGACCGAAAGTTGATGTTCCAGAGGCAGGGATTTTGGTTCAACTGCTCGTACCGCGGGAGTTGACCCCGGGTGAGCGGCGGGTGGCGGCTACGCCGGAGACAGCCCGCCGCCTGGGCTCGCGCGGCGTTGCGTTACTGATCGAGGCCGGCGCCGGTCTGGCCTCTGGTTTCGCCGATGAGGACTACCGCGCCGCCGGGGCCGAGGTGCTCGATCCCAACGCCCTCCCCTGGGGGAGCGTGGACGGGGTGCTGTGCGTGAACCCTCCGCCCTTGGCCCTGCTGGGCCAGTTGCGCGAAGCGGCCCTGCTGATGGGATTGCTGGCCCCCTATGGCGCCCGTGAGCTGGCGGAGGTGCTGCGGGAGCGTCGCACCTCGGCGATCGCCATGGAACTGCTGCCCCGCATCAGCCGGGCCCAATCCATGGATGTGCTCTCCTCCCAGGCCAACATCGCTGGCTACAAGGCGGTGCTGCTGGCCGCCGCGGCCCTGGATCGCTACCTGCCGATGTTGATGACCGCCGCCGGCACGATCCAGCCGGCCCGGGTGCTGATCCTCGGCGCTGGCGTGGCCGGTTTGCAGGCCCTCGCCACGGCCCGCCGCCTGGGGGCCGTGGTCTATGTGTCCGACGTGCGCCCGGCGGTGCGGGAGCAGGTGGAATCCTTGGGCGGGCGGTTTGTTGATCCACCAAGCCTCGAAGAGGCGCCCGGCGAGAAAGGCGGCTACGCCTCCCAGGCCAGCGAGGCGTTCCTGGCCGCACAGCGCCAGCAGCTGGCGGACCAGCTCGCGCTGGCCGACATCGTCATTTGCACCGCCCAGGTGCCAGGGCGGCCGGCACCGCGGCTGATCAGCGAGGCCATGCTCGATGGCATGCGTCCCGGCTCCGTGGTGGTCGACCTGGCCGTGGCCCAAGGCGGCAACTGCCACGGCACCGTGCCAGGCCAGACGGTGGAGCGCAACGGCGTGCGGCTGATCGGCGCCAGCGACCTGCCCAGCTCCGTGCCCAACCACGCCAGCGCCCTCTACGCCCGAAACCTCGCCGCCTTGATCGAACACCTGATCAGCGCCGAGGAACCCCGGAGCTTCGGGATCGATCCGCAGGATCCGATCCTGGAGGGCTGTCTGTTCAGCCACGCCGGCAACTGCCTGCGCCGCGACGTGCTCGGTGATCCGGCGGAGCCGCCAACCGCCGCCGCCCCCAGCCCCAACCCGGCCCCATCTGAACCCGCTCTCGCCGCAAGACCCCGATGAACACCCTGTCCCAGTCGCTCTGGGTGCTGCTGCTTGGCAGCCTCCTGGGCCTGGAGCTGATCGGCAAAGTGCCGCCCACGCTCCACACGCCACTGATGTCCGGCGCCAACGCCATCAGCGGCATCACCGTGCTGGCTTCGCTGACGCTGCTGCAACAAGCCCAGGGGAACACCACGTTGCTGGCGATCGGCGCTCTGTCGCTCGGCTTCGCGCTTTACAACGTGATCGGTGGCTTCCTGGTCACCGACCGCATGCTCGCCATGTTCCGCCGCAAGGGAGGTCGCTGATGGAAAGCCTGTTCGCCGGCGGTCTAGCGACCGCCCACCTGGGCGAGGCCCTCGATCTACTGGCCGTGCTGCTGCTCTCCCTCGGCCTCAAGGGCCTATCGCGGGTGAGCTCCGCCCGCGCCGCCAATGCCCTCGCGGCCCTGGCCATGGGCCTGGCCGTGGTGGGCTTGCTGGTTCAGCTGCACCCCCCCGCCAGCGTCTGGCTGTGGATCGCTGTGGGCAGCAGCCTCGGGGGCCTCGCCGGGGTCATCACCGCCCAGCGTGTGCCGATGACCGCCATGCCCGAAACCGTGGCCCTGTTCAATGGCTGCGGCGGCATGGCCTCGCTGCTGGTGGCAGTGGGTGTGGCGCTGTACGGCGCCGCGGACGCAAGTCTGGTGGATCTGATCTCGATCGCGATTTCTGTGGTGGTGGGCGCCATCACCTTCAGCGGCTCGCTGGTGGCCATGGCCAAACTCCAGGGCTGGCTGGATACTCCCGCCTGGACCCAGAGCTCCTTGCGCCATGGCGTCAACATCGCCTTGGCGTTGGTGACCCTGGCCGCGGCCGTGCTGCTGCCCGGCCATCCCGGCGGCCTGCCGCTGCTGGTCCTGGTGGTCGCTTCCAGCTTGCTAGGCATCGGCGTCACCCTGTCGATCGGCGGGGCCGACATGCCGGTGGTGATCTCACTGCTCAACTCCTATTCCGGCGTGGCCGCCGCCGCCGCCGGCTTCGTGGTGGGCAGCCAGCTGTTGATCGTGGCGGGAGCCATGGTGGGCGCCGCTGGACTGATCCTCACCCAGGTGATGTGCACGGCGATGAACCGCTCACTGGTGTCGGTGCTGTTTGGCGGGGCCCTGGGGGCGAGCGTTGGCGGTGGCGGTCGGGAGGCCGGTTACACCCGCATCACCAGCTGCAGCCCTGAGGAATGCGCCTTGGCCCTGGAGCAAGCCGAACGGGTGGTGTTCGTGCCGGGCTATGGCCTGGCGGTGGCCCAGGCCCAGCACGCCCTGCGCGAGCTGTCCAAGCTGCTGGAGGCCCACGGCGTCAAGGTGGCTTACGCGATTCATCCGGTGGCCGGCCGCATGCCCGGTCACATGAACGTGCTGCTGGCTGAAGCGGATGTGCCCTATGAGCAGCTCTTGGAGATGGACACGATCAATCCCGAGTTTCCCCAAACCGATGTGGTGATCGTGCTGGGTGCCAACGATGTGGTGAATCCCGACGCCAAAACCGATCCTTCCAGCCCCCTGTTCGGCATGCCCGTGCTGGAGGTGGACCAAGCCCGCCAGGTGTTCGTGGTGAAGCGCAGCCTCGGCGCGGGTTACGCCGGCATCGCCAATGCCTTGTTCGAGCTTCCCCAAACCGCCATGGTGTTTGGCGATGCCAAGGCCGTGATCAACGGCCTGCTGACCGAACTGAGGGGCTTGGGGGTGGGCAAGGCGAAGGCCACGGCCTGAGAAGCGTCTCTCGCCCCTCGCCAAGATCAACTCCAGGGGGGCTGGTCCCATCGCTGGGCTCCCCCCCCTCTGGCTCGGGCCTCCCTTGCCTGGGCAGGCCTCGAAGCCGGCAGGGCGAACTGCGGCCCAAACCGCTGCCGCCAGCTCGCTGCAACCTGAACTGATTTTCAGTCCGAATCGATGGCTGCTTGAGGCTCAGCCGCAGCCACCCACCGAGAGGCCTTTCGCCCCGGAGCCGAGGCCAGTTGGCCTGGCAGCCCAAGCTCGACCGGCCCCGTCTCCTGGCTCACCGCGCTCCATGGCGGCTGAGCGCCGACGCATTGCATTGCAAACTCCGAGGCCTTGCCTGGGGACAGGGCTGGCTGTTGGATGTCAACGGCATCAGAGCCGCTGAACAGGAAGGCCGGAGCCGCCCAAACCGAGATTCCCGTCCGTCCTTTGCGCAGGGCAAGCTCCGAGGGGATCTGGGGGCGCTGCTCGGCCAGCAGGACAACCATCACACAGCTTCGAAGCCGCGGGCGATGGCGCCTCAGGGCGACGTGTCGTCACTGCTTGCGGCAACGGCTTGCAGCAACGGCTTGCGGCAACGGCTTGTGCTGCAACGAATCCATGGCAGCCCACGGCGGGGTGTGGCCTGCAGGGAGCACAACGAGTCGCTGGCCCCCGCTGGAAGGACGCTGACGGCGGATGGAGGTGGTCAGCCAGGAAAAAGCATGTCCAAATCCAGCAAAGGCATTTCGAAAGTTAGAAATTCTTCATTTTTGAGGGAGAGGCCCTGCTTAAAGCAAAGTCGCACCCACCAACGGCCAAGACGAGCAATGCGTTGATGGGGCTTAGACGACCTGCGCGCCCTGGCATGCGAATATTGAAAAGATTTTTACAACAAGCCCTTGGCCTAGCCTAAGTTGGCACTTATCATACAAAGATCTGGCGAGGACAGCTTGATGAGCTCAAGATAACCGGCCGGGGAAATTTTCTCGCCACCCTGCCAATATTGAGCTTAATATTACAACCAGCATCAACAACCCGCGACCCAATCTTTTATTTCCAGCCTTGCCATTGCTTATCCACTTGGCGCCTCAGGAATGGCCTTTAGCACAGCTGCTAGCCCCACCTTCTCCAACTGCTGCAAATGGGCCCTGCAGGTCGCCCCAAGCCGAGTATGGAAAGTTTAAAGATCTCGAATTAACGACCATTATAGACTGAAACTATGGTCTCGATTTTGGTTTTATGCGAGGGCTTAGCTCATGATGGTGCGGTGGCCACAGTGGCTTGGAAGCAGGCAATCGGCTTGAGTGAATTCCAGCCAGTACATGTTGTTAGCGATGGCTTTACCGACGCTCGCTTGGATGAGGCTGCCAAAAGCAAAGGATCGCTAACTCTTGAACAAGTAAGGCGACCTCGCTTCAGATCTCTCCACAGATTTGGCCATCTTCCGAGGGAGCTTGTCTGGATTTATATTGTACTGTTTTCTACGCATCGGTTTCTTAAAGCGGTTGCGGCAAGATCTCAGGGCAGAACTGACAGCGCTGTTGCTGTCATCTGTCATAGCCATCCAGTGGCGGCTTTCGTTTCCCGTTGGTTTGGCGATCGCGTGCGCATCGTCATGGTATCCCATGGAGATATTTTTCATCGCCCTGCTGGTACCTACGACCCAGGGATCACCTGGCTCTACCGCCGCACAACCGGCACCGCCCATCTGGATGCATCTCTGAATGTGGCCTTATCGCCAGCGATGCGGGCGCGAATACTTGCCCATGGCGCCGACAGTACTCGCATTACTCTGATCCCGAATGGCATCGACCCCCTGGACATCGGTCTAGACAAAAAGCCGCTGACACCCCTTTCGCATTGGCAGGGCAATCCACTCAAGATTTTATATGTAGGTCGCCTTGAAATGGTTAAGGGTGTAGATCTATTAATCAAGGCGGCAGCGCGGCTCAGGGATAGTCATGTTGATTTTGTCGTCGATTTGATTGGCGGATCCTCCCGGGCTTCCAGTTTGATGCTTCAGGAAAGCATCCACGAAAACAACCTCACCGAATTGGTGCGGGTTGTCGGTAGCACGAGCCGCAACGCATTAGCCACCCATTATCTAGGAGCCCATGTTGTGGTGGTCCCCTCCCGTGACGACCCTCTTCCCACCGTGGCGCTTGAGGCCATGGCCTGCGGTAGGCCCGTTTTAGGTACGGATACAGGAGGTCTTCCCTTCCTGATCGAGCATGGACGCACTGGGCTACTTGTGCCGGTGAATGATGAGCAGGGTCTAGCCGAAGCTCTGATTCACCTCAATCAGAGGCGAGAACTACTGGCGGTCATGGGAGAGGCGGGGTTGTCAAGGGTCGCCGACTTCTCCTGGACGTCCAACATAAATTCTCTACAGCAATGCATCGAGAACCTTGTCAACGAATCAGAGGCACAACATGCACACTGAATTCAACCCTTTAGCATATCGCCGCAGAGCTTAGATATGGACTGCTTGACACAGACAAGGATGAGTAGCTGCCAGCAACGGCTTCGTTGCTGGAAAATCAACGCAGCGCATCTGCCTGCACGGCCGAATCGTGCTGCGCAGGCCAGCAACTCTGCCTGATCCGTTTCAGCAACCGGAATCGGGATTCCGCAC
>JBIIIX010000162.1:0-6748 GCA_044234415.1 Cyanobium sp. | reverse complement strand
CCACGAGCGCCTCGGCTTCGGCCGGGCTGCCGAGCACTTGCAGCCAGCTGGCCAGCAGCCCGCTGAAGCGCACATCACCGCCCGTGGTGCTGGCAAGCACGGTGCCGGGTTGGAAGCGCCTCAGCAGGTCCGGCAGGGCGCTGCGGCCGCGCACGAAGGCCCCCGCCAGTGGCAGGCCCACGTCGATCACCGGGGTGATGATGGCCGTGAGCGGACGGTTGGGCAGGTCGGCGCTGGGGAAGCCATGGGGTTCCAGGTAGAGGCTGCCGGCGGGATGGTCCAGCAACCAGCCGTTTTCCAGCTGGGGCACGGCGGCACCGGCGGTGGCCTGCAGCTCAAGCTCGCCGCGGCGATGCCGCTCGCCCGGTCGTAGTGCGGTGACCCGCTGAAAGCCCAGCTGCCGGGCCCGGCGGGCTGCCGCTGGCGAGGCCACCACGGGGAGGTCCGGGGGCAGCAGGGCCAGGCTGGGAGGGTGGGTGTGATCGGGCAGGCCCTGGCTGAGCAGCAGCAGATCAAGTCGTTCCGGTACCGGCTGGGGAGAGGCCAGTTCGCCTTTGAGCAACCAGTCGCCAGCGCCGAAGCGCAGGGGACCGCTCAACCAGGGATCCACCAGCAGCCGCAAGCCATCGAAATCCAGCAACCAGCCGTTGGCGCCCAGATAGGTCACGACCAACGGTGCGGCGGTGGCGGTCATGGGGTGGAGGTCGGGGCAGACAGGTCTCACCTTGGCGCAGGCACGGTGCTGTCGGCTGGATCGCCAGTCGCCACCATCAACCCGCCCCTTCCCAGCTCTCTGGGGTCAGGTGTCACTGTCAGCCCCGCAAGCGCGCCCTCGGTTCATGCTGAGGCCCAGGACGGCTGCGCCGCGGCTTAGGGCGCAACGGCCAAGGCAGGGGCTGCGGTGGCCAGAAGCGTCTCCTGCCGCTGGGTAGGGCATCACTCCCGAGGGTCCACGGGACCTGTCCACGGACCGTCCGCCATGGACTCCGTAAAAGCCTGTCAGGAACCCGGCGTCGATCCGCTTGTGCTCGCTTGAGCAAAGCGCTCAGCGGCAAGACATAGGAACAGAGTCACGTCGCTCTGCGCAACGGGATCCCAGAGTCCACCCCGCCCTCAGGGCCGATGGGTAGGCCTGTGGAGCTTTGTTGCAATCTGGGAAGGGGATTCAAGCCGCTGTCAAGAGTTCACCAGGAGCAACGTTGTGCTGAGCTGTAACTTAACCACCTTTGAACGGTTGCGGATGTTGGTCATGTTGCCAGCCGGCGACGCCTGTGTTAAGATGTAACGAGCTAATCTGATTTCATGGCGATCCGCCCCTTCGAAATTGGGCGTTGCTTTAGCAAAGCACACCAAAATCATTCGAGCTTGCATCCCAGTCTCGTGGCAACGATGTTTCGCATGAATCCAGATTTTCAGCCAACAAGTTCTGGATTTGCGGGATTAGATGCGATTCAAATCTTCCAAGAGAAATGCCTAGGAGCCAGCACAAAGTGAGGACTATAAATCTAAAAAAAAGCATTGATTATCGGCTTTCTTCCGCAGCCTATAGCGTTAAGACGTGGCTGCTAAAGAAAGTGCCGCGATTCCTTGTTCCTCGGAAGAAACACTTGGGCGACACGCTCGAAATAGGCATCACAACCTATATTGATCGGTACGACTTATTTTTCAAACCCCTTTACAAGCAGGTCAGGGAATTATTCCCAGAAGTTAGATTAAGAGTGGTTGTCAACGGCTTTTATAAAGAAGAAGAGCAACAAGACTATCTCAGAAGAGTTGAGAGCGAACTGTGCGCGTCACTAGGTGAAAACATAACCTTTGTTCTTCATGACAGTCCAAAGGGACTGACGAGACTTTGGAATGAAATTCTTTCTCAGAATCAAACCGAATTTGCGCTGTTGTTAAATGATGATCTTGAGGTGCTGCCTTGGTTTAGGCGCTGGCTCGAGACCGCCGCGTGGAAGACTAGCCACGTAACCCTTCTTGATGGAATATGGTCTCATTTTGTCATCTCAAGCAGGGCGTTGGACGACATTGGTTGGTTCGATGAGGAGTTTCCAGGGATTGGCTTCGAAGATATGGACTATACGGCAAGATGTTTGGCATCCGACGTGGAGATTGCGAATGTAAGATGTCCGTACCTGCAACATCGAGACCACAAGCCGGTTAGAACATCATTCGACGATGTTTCATCGCGAGCATGGGACTGGTATTCAACTGTAAATCAGGATCATTTCTTTAAGAAATGGCGGCTTGCCACGGCTCCGACGAAGATCTACATCAAGCAATTGTGCGATTATGTTGAGTCTACGGGCTATGTAGGTCAGATTGCAAAACCGCTGATGCTGAAATTCAACAAAGGCTTGTGTTATCCGGATCGGCAGTAAGTCTTCCCCTTGAAGGGGCTGCTGAGTAGCCCCATCTATTGTTGTGCAACGCTTTGGCCGTCGGGCCCTGATCAATCGGTAAGACCAGGGCGAGCGTCGATTTCCTGATCTGGTAAGAGCTGCTCAGATGCGCCACCATAGCGAATCACTCAAAGCCGAGAGATTTATCGTGCTGTAAGGCACACTATTTGTTGAACATCGCCTATAGCAGAGCCCTGGGCAAACTAAGTTGAGCCTGTGGCGCCAACTGCCGCAGCTGAGGTTGAGGATTCAGGCGATCCCGGCGCCATCCACGACATCGGCGGACCGAAGTATTGCAACCACTATCCCTAGGGCTGGACCCACGCCGGCAACACTTCCCGCCGCCGTTGGAAGTGCGAAAGCTATCGGGGCGGCACCAGCGATCCCTTCAGCCTCTGATGCAGCTCGATGCCACGGCATGGGTGCACTATCACGTGGCGGAGGATTATGCTGAGAATAATAATCTCGCTGCCAGCGAGCAAGTGCGTTTGCACGCCATGATCAATAGGTGGTATGGCGAGGCTGGGAAATACAAGGTTCTGCCGATTGATGGCCGTGGCGTGGAGCGTTCCCTTGAGCGGCGCCCCAAAATCTGCAATGAACGCGAGCGCTAGATCTACTGCCCAGGCATCCGGATGGTGCCCACTCATGCGGCGCCGCGGGTGTTGGACCGCCCCCACGCGATCTCCTTCCAGCTGGAGGTGCCTGAGGCGGGCGCCGATGGGGTGCTGTTCAGCATGGGCGGCAACGTTGGGGGCTTCTCTTTCTCTGTGCAGAATGGTCTGCTGACCTATGGCTACAACTATGTGGCCGAACAGTTCTTCCATGTCCGCTCTGGCGGACCGATCCCATCGGGACACCCCATCGTCACCGCCGAGTTCACCCCTACCGGTCCAGCGGCCATCGCCAAGGGCAAGGGTACCCCGGCCAAGGTGGTGCTTGATGTGGATGGGGAGCCGGTGGGTGAGGGGTCGCTGCTGGTGACTATTCCCCTCAGCCTGGGCCTGGCGGCTGGGGTGGCCGTCGGGGCCGATCCCGGTTCGCCGGCCCTGCCCGATTACCAGCCCCCTGCGCCTACCCGGGGCGCATCAAGCGGGCCCTGGTGGATGTGAGCGCAACGCCGGTGGAGGACCACAAGGAGCAGTTACGGATGATTTTGGCGCGGCAGCAGCGGTTGACACTGAATAATGCTGGAGTGGGCCGGCGCTCGCAGCGCTGACGCTGCTGGTGGAAGGCCGCCTCGTGGAATGGGTCGACCGCGTCGCGGCAGGTAGCCCGTCTAAACTCGCTTTTCAACAGGCCGACCTTGCTCCCGATGGGACCTCACCTCTCCAATGTCCTGGTCTCGTTTGTGCGGTTGGCTCTCTGGTTTGTGCTGCTCGCTCTGATCTTCATCCCTCTGGAGCGGCTGTTCAGTCAAACCCGCCAGCCCATTTTGCGCCGTGATTGGTGGGCCGATTTTGGTCTTTACTTTCTCAATGGCTTGTTGCCACCACTGCTGTTGATCCTGCCCATGGCTTGGCTCGCTAGCGGTTTTTCGGGCCTGATGCACTGGCCTTACTACCAGGCGATGAGTCATCTGCCGGCGGCGCTACGCTTTCTGCTGGCGCTTGTTGTTGGGGATATTGGTGGCTATTTCGGCCATCGCTGGTGCCATATCAATCCAGTTCTATGGAGAATTCACCGGGTGCATCACAGTGCTGAGGCGATGGATTGGCTTGTGAACACCAGGGCCAACCCCATCGATATTGTGGTTCCCAGGTTGGCTGGGGTTACCCTCATTTATGCTGTTGGCATTGCTCAACCCGTCTCAGCCCTTGGGGCCGCAGTTGCATTTTACTATGTTTTTGTTGGCACCATATGGAGTTATTTTGTCCATGCCAACATCCGCTTTCGTTTTGGGTTTCTCGAGCAGGTCTTGGCGAGTCCGGCCTTCCACCATTGGCATCACGCCAATGATGATTCACGCCATCTCAACCACAACTTCGCAGCTCTGTTTCCCTGGGTGGATCGCCTGTTTGGAACGCTGCTCTTGCCCAGCCGTCGGTGGCCAGCGAGTTATGGATTGTTGCGTGAGGAGTCGGCTAATCCAGTTACGACTTGCTAGTACCATTTTCCCAGCATGGTGCCGGGTTGACGATTCCAGACTGGCAAGGGGCGTTCGTCATCCTGTCGCCCATGGGCAGAAAGAAACTGTTGGAAGAGTTGTGACTCATGGCGAAGCGAGAGGCTCTTCCTGATGGTTCACCTGAATCGGCGCCAACGTTCTAAGGCAGCACCGCCAATTCCGCATCCAGGATTACTTTACGCCTGATGTTGCCAAGAAGCTCAACGATTGGTCGGCTTGGTCTGGGACGTGAAAGCTACTGTCATGTGTGAGCCCGCTTCAGCTTGTTTTCAACCGGTTTGGTTGCGAGCTGCTTATTGGGGGTCTTACTCAGGTTCTATTGATAGTGTTTAACCCACAATCATCTTTCCCTCTGGTTTGTCGGAACTATAGCCTGTCTCCCTTGCTTGCCTGTCCTCTGAGCAGCGTCACGGACATACCCCGCCGCTGAATCTGGACTCAGCAACGTGCAACATGTCCTCCTTTTGCTATGGCAGCATAAGATCCATCCGTTGGTTCACCCAATCGCGGGCCTCATCTGCGGTGGCGATTCTCAGCCACTCTGGGATGGCTTCAATTGATGCTATCGACTTGCCCATGCCTCTGCTCTGGTGGATGGCCTGTTGAGGCTATGGGAAATGATGATGAAAGCAATCACTGTTGGTTCCGTCGGTTGCATCGCGTTCCTGGAATCAGCTCAATGGCCGGCTTTTCTCCTGCCCAAGCTGCTGCTGCAGTGTTTACTGCTTGCGCTCCTGCGTCCCAAAACGCTCACCCCAGAGCGAAGCCATGGCGGCCTAGGCAAACTTGGCTACCACGATGTCGCCAGTTTTGCTATCTCTAGACGCACCGCTGATCTGTTGTCGCCGAGGCTGCCCTCTCCCAGTGATTGCTTGAACGCCCATGCTGCTCTTGATCGAGCTCCAGCTGGTGCCCAGAGAACCCTGTCGGGGAGGATCCTCCAGTACCTTTTTCCATTTTTGCTCATCGACGTTAGTTTTGCGCAAATCCAACAAAACTCGGTTTAGGTGCCTTGAGGGGCGCCCACACACTTCGGCCACCCCTCGTTCACGTTTCACCCAAAGCCTGATTCACATTGAATTTCATGACTGTCAAACTGAGCGCCAGGCTGGCCCTTTCAGGTGCCTCCTTCTTATTGCTCTCCACAGCAAGTGCCTCTCATGCTGCCACGAACTACGTGCTGAATGGTATCTTTGAAACCAATTCAGGTATTGGACAGATTGGTCCAAACTCTGGCCCCAACATTTCGCTCACTTCCTGGGAGAGGACCATTATTCGGGATCCTGGATCCGAGGGCTTCGCTTTTGTGATCAATGCCAATGCGGACAGCACGGGCTTCCCCTCAGTTTTTTCGGACGACACTACACCTCCGAGGAACATCAAGATCTTTGGACCCGGCAACGGTATCCTCAATGGCTTCCCGATCGGAACCACCGCTTATGGACCCGATGGCAACGTCTGGTTGGGGATTGACGGAGATTATGGTCGATCCTCGATCAAGCAAACAATCAGTGGCCTTACAGTTGCCGAGGAGTATGAACTGAGCTTCGTCTGGGCCGGCAGTCAGTTTACCGATGTTCCTGGTGATACACAACAGAAATGGGAATATGTGCTTGACGGAACAACGTACAGCACCACTCAAATCGATGTCCCGGCGAAGGGTTTCGTGGGTTGGTTCAAAGAAACCAAGAAGTTCTTTGCTAGCGGCAATCCCTTCGATTTGATTTTCACGGCGATCGGCGAGCCGGGCCCTGGAGCATTGCCGCCGTTTCTGATGCTCGACAATCTAAAGATCGAAACGACGTCGACTCCGCCACCGCCAGCTCCCGCCGTGCCAGGTCCCCTGCCGCTGCTGGGCATGGGTGCTGCCTTCGCCTGCAGCCGCAAACTGCGCCGCCGGCTCTCCCAGGCGTCTCCATCACGTCCCAATGCCATGAACTGAGAGATGCGCCGTCAGCCAGGGATCTCCAGTGCGCCAGTTTGCGCTTTGAGCTCCTTGGCTGCGGCGCTCTCTTTGCCGCCATCTCCTGCCGGTCCCCGGCAGGCATGATTCGGGGAGATTCGGTTAGTGTTGCTACGCCACACATCCATTCCATGGGTGTTGGCGATTGTTCCATCAGTGCAGCGGTGCAGACCGTTCTCTTTTCATCACCCGTTCTCTGGCGTGCGTTTGCCACCACTCTCTCAGATGTGGCCTGTGCTCGTGATTCGTTGT
>JBIIIX010000014.1:0-22500 GCA_044234415.1 Cyanobium sp. | reverse complement strand
CAACGGCCAGGCATCATGTGGGCAGAGATGGGCGTCATCTGAGCCCACGCTGAGCGCTCCGCTGGTGGATCAGAGACTTTGAAAAGAAGCTCTGAATGTCTGGCAGCAAGTCTGCCGGCGTGTGGTAACCATGCTCACCCTCACCGCCGTGCGTGACGTCCAGGTGCCGCTGCAATCGACTGTGTCGTGATCAGAGCTTGACCTCGATATCCACGCCGCTGGGAAGATCCAGCTTCATCAAGGCGTCGATGGTCTTTGCCGAAGGGCTGTAGATGTCGATGATGCGGCGATGGGTGCGGGTTTCAAAATGCTCGCGGGAATCCTTATCCACATGCGGCGAGCGCAGGACGCAATAAATCTTCCGCTTGGTGGGCAGCGGAATGGGGCCAATGGCTGTGGCTGCGGTGTGATCAGCCGTTTCGATGATCTTTTCGCAAGAGAGGTCGAGCATGCGCCGATCGAAAGCTTTCAGGCGGATGCGGATCTTCTGCTGGGTGAGGTTGGCCATGGTAAGGCGAGCAAGACAGGGAGAGGGATGGCTCGGGAACGGCCCCTCGTTTCCGATTGGGGCAGGGAGCCATGACAGTGGGTTGTCCAGGTTCGAGGGCTGAAGCCCGGAGGTGGCCGACACGATGAAGTGCGTCGGTCACCTCCGGTATTTCAGTCTTGGCTTGGAGTGGGCGGCCGATTGTTGATCAGCGACGGATGCCGTGGCTGAGGGGGTACAGCCGTAGCAATCAGGCGATGATCTTCGAGACCACGCCAGCACCGATGGTGCGACCGCCTTCGCGGATGGCGAAGCGCATGCCCTGTTCGATCGCAACGGGGCAGATCAGCTCGCCGGTCATCTTGATGCGGTCGCCGGGCATCACCATCTCCACATTGGTGCCGTCGTCGGCGGTGAAGGCGGTGATTTGGCCCGTCACGTCGGTGGTGCGGATGTAGAACTGCGGGCGATAGCCTGCAAAGAAGGGGGTGTGACGGCCTCCCTCTTCTTTCTTGAGCACATACACCTCGCCTTCGAACTTGGTGTGAGGGGTGATGGAACCGGGCTTGACCAGCACCATGCCGCGCTCGATGTCTTCCTTCTGGATGCCACGCAGCAGTAGGCCGACGTTGTCACCAGCCATGCCTTCGTCGAGCAGCTTGCGGAACATCTCAACACCGGTGACCGTGGTCTTGCGGGTGTCCTTGATGCCGACGATCTCCACTTCCTCGCCCACCTTCACCTTGCCGCGCTCGATTCGGCCGGTGGCCACGGTGCCGCGTCCGGTGATCGAGAACACGTCTTCGACGGCCATGAGGAAGGGCTTATCGATCTCCCGCTCAGGTTCAGGGATGGCGGTGTCGACGGCTTCCATGAGCTCATCCACCTTGGCTTCCCACTCGGCGACGCCCTCAAGAGCCTTGAGGCCAGACACCCGAATAACGGGGATGTCATCACCGGGAAAGTCATAGCTGGAGAGGAGTTCGCGAACTTCCAGTTCGACGAGCTCAAGGATTTCCTCATCGTCGACCATGTCGCACTTGTTGAGCGCAACCACCAGGGCAGGCACGCCAACCTGTTTGGCCAGAAGGATGTGCTCCTTGGTTTGGGCCATCGGTCCATCGGTAGCGGCCACCACCAGGATGCCGCCATCCATCTGGGCAGCGCCGGTGATCATATTTTTGACGTAGTCCGCGTGCCCCGGGCAGTCGACGTGGGCGTAGTGACGGTTTTCCGTCTCGTACTCGACGTGAGCGGTGTTGATCGTGATGCCACGCTCACGCTCCTCGGGAGCGCCATCGATCTGGTCGTAGGCCTGGGCCTTGGCCATTCCCTTCTTGGCTAGCACGCTGGTGATGGCAGCCGTCAGGGTGGTTTTGCCGTGGTCAACGTGGCCGATGGTGCCGATGTTGACGTGGGGCTTTTTCCTTTCAAACTTCTCGCGAGCCATGGCAGTAAAGAATCGGGGGTGGTTTGGAGTGGGGCAGAGATCAGGAATTTCCCTGATTCTTGGAGATGATGGCCTCAGCCACATTGCGAGGAACCTCCTCGTAGTGACTGAACTCCATCGAGAAAATACCCCGACCCTGGGTCATGGATCGGAGCTGGGTGGCGTAGCCGAACATCTCGGCCAGGGGCACCTTGGCCTGGACCTTGGATTGCCCGCTTTCGACGGACTGGCCTTCGACCTGGCCGCGTCGGGAGGAAAGGTCGCCGATGATCGGTCCGAGGAAATCCTCAGGAATCTCGACTTCCACTTTCATCATGGGCTCAAGAAGCACAGGATTGCACTTCTTGACCCCATCCTTGAAGGCCAGCGAGCCGGCGATCTTGAACGCCATCTCCGAAGAGTCGACATCATGATACGAGCCATCCACCATGGTGACCTTCACGTCGATCATCGGGAAACCGGCAATCACGCCGGACTGGCAGGTTTCCTTCATCCCGGCTTCGGCTGGACCGATGTATTCCTTGGGAACAATGCCACCAACGATCTTGTTGACGAACTCGAAGCCAGAGCCAGGTTCGCCAGGTTCCATTTCGATGACCACATGGCCGTATTGGCCTTTGCCGCCCGTTTGGCGGGCAAACTTACCCTCGCCCTTGGCACTGGCACGAATGGTTTCGCGATACGAAACCTGGGGGGCGCCGATGTTGGCTTCCACCTTAAATTCCCTGAGCATCCTGTCCACGAGGATCTCGAGGTGGAGTTCCCCCATGCCGGCGATCACGGTTTGATTGGTTTCTGGGTCGGTGCTCACACGGAAGGTGGGATCTTCATCGGCGAGGGACTGCAGAGCCTTTGAGAGCTTCTCCATATCACCCTTGGTCTTCGGCTCAACCGCCACCGAAATCACCGGCTCTGGAATGAACAGCGATTCCAAGATGATGGGGTCGGAATCGACGCAGAGGGTATCGCCGGTGGTGGTGTCTTTGAGCCCAAGCACGGCCCCGAGATCGCCGGCTCTCAGCTCATCGACCTCCTCCCGCTCGTCGGCCTTGAGCAGAATCAGGCGGGAAATACGTTCCTTCTTGTCCTTGGAAGAATTCATGACATAGCTACCTTTCTGTAGCACGCCAGAATAGACTCTAACGAAGGTAAGTTTGCCGTAGGGATCAGCCATCACCTTGAAGGCCAGCGCACTGAAGGGTGAACTGTCGTCAGCGGGGCGGATGGCCTCGGTTTCATCCGGCAGGATCCCTTGAATCGGAGGCACATCCACCGGTGAGGGCAGATAATCGACGACGGCATCGAGCACCAGCTGCACACCCTTGTTCTTGAACGCGGAACCGCACAGTATCGGCACCATGCCGTGGTGTGTAACGGCGCTCCGAATACCCTTAATCAGCTGCTCTTGGCTAAGTTCACCTTTCTCCAGGAAGATTTCCACTAGTTCTTCATCCGTTTCCGCCACGGATTCCATCAATTTGGCTCGCCACTCTTCCACCTCGGCTTGCATCGAAGCCGGCACCTCCTCTTCGAGGATGTCAGTGCCCAGATCATTGGTGTAGATGATCGCTTTGTTGCGCACCAGGTCGACGATGCCCTTGAGTTCGCCTTCGGCTCCGATCGGCAGCTGGATCGGAACGGCATTGGCCTTGAGCCGATCCTTGATCTGGCCATAAACCTTAAGGAAGTTCGCTCCAGTGCGGTCCATCTTGTTGACGAACACGATTCTGGGGACGCTGTAGCGATCCGCCTGACGCCAAACCGTTTCGGATTGGGGTTGAACGCCACCCACCGCGCAGAACACGGCGACGACGCCATCGAGGACGCGCATCGACCGTTCCACCTCGATGGTGAAATCGACGTGGCCTGGCGTATCGATGATGTTGATGCGATGCTCCTTCCAGCTGGTGGAAATCGCAGCGGCGGTGATGGTGATCCCGCGCTCGCGCTCCTGCTCCATCCAGTCGGTGACAGCGGCACCATCGTGCACCTCACCCATTTTGTGAACCACACCCGAGTAGAACAGAATCCGCTCGGTGGTGGTGGTTTTGCCGGCATCGATGTGGGCGGCAATCCCAATATTTCTGACGCGATCGAGGGGGTAGGCGCGGGCCACGGGGGACGTCTCCGACGGGTTGCAGGAAAAAACGAAATGAACTCTACTGAGGGGGTGGCCCCCCCTAGGGCGAAAGCCGAACAGCCCTTGGATCGGCTTTCCAGGTGTTAGTAGCGGTAGTGGGCGAAAGCCTTGTTGGCTTCGGCCATCTTGTGGGTTTCCTCACGCTTCCGCACCGCGCTGCCCGATTCATTGGCCGCATCCATCAACTCCCCAGCCAGCTTCTGGGCCATGCTGCGCCCATTACGGGCCCGGGAGTAGTTCACCAGCCAGCGCAGCGCCATGGCGGTGCCCCGCTCCTGACGCACCTCCATCGGCACCTGATAGGTGGCGCCGCCGACGCGGCGTGCCCTCACCTCCACCAACGGGGTGGCGTTCCGCACGGCCGTTTCGAACAGTTCGAGAGGATCGCCGCCCGTGCGATCACCGATCAGCTCGAAGGCATCGGAGAGAATCCGTTGGGCAGTGGACTTCTTGCCGTGCTTCATCAGCCGAGCCACGATCATGGAGGCGAGGCGGCTGTTGAACTGGGGATCCGGCAGGACCGGACGCTTTTCGGCGGCGTTGCGACGGGACATGGAAGCGGGAAACGGGGAAGGCGGGTGAGGTCAGGAATGATGGCCACCCGCTGGTTGGCCCAGTGCCCATCGCCGTGAGGATGGGATGGGCCTGCTGGGCGCGGGAGGAAGCGAGTTTGATGATCAGGACTTCGGGGTCTTGGCTCCGTATTTGGAGCGGGACTGCCGGCGATCCTTGACGCCGGCGGTGTCCAAGGTGCCGCGGATAATGTGATACCGGACACCGGGGAGGTCCTTCACCCGGCCCCCCCGGATCAGCACCACGGAGTGCTCTTGCAGGTTGTGCCCGATGCCGGGGATGTAGGCCGTGACCTCGAAGCCAGAGGTGAGCCGCACACGAGCCACTTTGCGCAGCGCTGAGTTGGGCTTCTTCGGCGTGGAGGTGTACACGCGTGTACAAACCCCTCGCCGCTCGGGACAGGCCCGCAGGGCCGGCGATTTGGTTTTGCGGGTTAAATGCTGCCGCTCACTGCGGATCAGCTGCTGAATGGTGGGCATCGAAGGCCTTTGGGCAGGTCGAACTGTCGGGTCGGACGTCCGCCCGCTGACGACAATCGCCCACCTTACTGCCCCGGGGTTCCCCTCTCCGACTCCCGGCTGAAGGCGGCCCCGCAGGCGCAGTGGCGGGTACCCGGGCCCGAGCGCATCAAGAAGCCTCCGCCCGCAAGGTCACCCTTGAAATCCAGCAGGAGCCCGGTCAGAAGCTCCAGCTGCTCTGCCGGGGCGTGCAGGGTGATGCCATCAGCGCGGGCGATCGGGCTGCCGGCCAGGTGGCCGGGCCGCAACCGGATCGACCAGGCTTCGCAGCCCCCTGGCAACAGGTCGATGTGCATCATCCCTGGTGTCCCGGCCACGGCCGCTTGGCGACAGAGCTCGGAGGCGGCGCTGGGGGTGATGCGGAGGCTATGGCCCTTTGGCACGTGCGGTATGCGTTCAACGCTCACTCTGGCAGCCCTGGACGGTGCGCTGTCCCCATGGCACGCACCCAGCCGGCCCGGGACTGCGCACCCAGGCCGCCAGCCGGCCACGCCCTTGGCTCAGGACTCGCCGCGGGGGGGGAGCCCGTTGAGCTGCACCAGGCCAAGGCCGTTATGCACCACGCTCGCCACGCCGCGGCCCTTCACCGTGTGATTGCCTCCCATCACCAGTCCGGTGGAGCTGCCGCCGTCGAGGTTGAGGGCGTCGCGCAGCCCGAGGCGCTGCAGCAATACCGCGGTTTCCGCCAGGGTGGGGCCTTCGTCCTCCACTCCCTGCAGCGTCAGCAGCCAGAGCCGTTGGCCATCGCTGCCAATCACCGTGCGGGGAGCTCCTTGGGTCAGGAAGGCGCTGCCGAACCGTTCCGCCGCTCCGTCGAGCACCACCCGTCCATCCAGCAGCAGCAGCGGCCCTCCACCCACCACGTTGGCCGCCAACCCAAGCTCATTGCTCGGCCGGGTCGTCAAGCTCAGGCTGTCGCCCTCACCCCATGGCAGGAGTTGACCACCGCGGGCCACCAGCAGCGTGTCGCCTTCAGCCAGGGAGATCCCCTGCCGCAGCTGCTCGGCCTCAAGGCGCTGCGCCACCCTGTCGCCCCGCAGCAGCACGGCGGTTTCGTTGCCGCTCAGGGCGCGGTACACCGGACCCCAGTCGCCGGTGTAACGGCTGAGGCCCCGTTGCAGCCAGCCGCTGTTGAGGGCGATCAGGGGGTGGCGGCGACCGGATCCGTCCGTCAGCCATTCCTCCAGCTGCAGCCGTCCGAAGCGCGGCAGGGCGCGGGGCTCCCAGGCCACGACGCCACGGTTGAGGATCGGGCCCGACTGCCAGCGTCCATCGGTGCGCAAGGCCCCGAGGGGCAGTCGCAGGACGCGGTTGAAATAGCCGCCATTCACGGCCACTAGGGCGTCGTAGTGGCGTGCCAGCAGCGCCAACGGCGTGAGCCCCTGCATGCCATCCGGACGGCTGAGGGGCCTGAGGCGGAGCGCTCCGCCGCGGGGATCGAAGCTGACGCTGTTCAGGCGCAGCCGTCGGCTGCCGATCGCCAGGACCTGGCGGTTCCACTGCACCGCACTGCCCAGGAGCGCCTGCAGCCGCGGATCGATCGGCACCGGTCGCTCAATGGCTGGCTGGGCTGGGGCTGTCGTCGCCGGCAGATCAATCACCACCCGGGCCGGACTGCCCAGGGTGAAAGCGGAGCGGATTGCGGTCCCGGCAAAGCTGAGACCCTCCGCCTCGCGACGCGGGGGAAGCCCCAATCCGTCCAGCCGAGCCACGAGCTCGGCGGGCACGGATTGCACGTCCAGCCGCAGACGGCCATCGCTGTTGTCCAGGGTGGCCGGGCCGGCCAGATCCAGAACGACGCGCCGCCGACCCGGCTGGTCAGCGCTGCGCACCTGCACAACTTGGGACGGCTGCAGCTCCAACTGCAAACGGTCGTTCTCGGCGCTGACCCGGACTCCCGCGGCGGCCAGGATCCCCCCCACCTCGATCGCCACCTCATCATCGATCGCCCGTTGTTCGGCGCTGCTCACCAGTCGGCCCTGGCCGAACCACTCAATCGCCAGGCTGCCGTCTTCGCCCGTGCGGCTGCTGAAGCCCAGCTGACCCTGTAAGACCTCCAATGGCAGCCACAGCTCCTGGCCGAAGGGGCCGCGGCCCCCTCCCCAGCGCCAGCCCGCTCGCTGATCGCGCCCGTTGATGCTCAAGCGACGGCCGGCCAGCAGATTGCCCCAGTCCCCGGTCTGCGGCCCGATCGTCGGCCGGGCCCGAACGGGAAGGACCGGCATGTCCGGTTGCACGGGGGGTGGCGGCAGGGGTGCGCCGCCGAGCCCAAACGGGGTTGCCGCCAGCAGCGCCGCACCCAGCACCGTCCAGGACGCCATCGTCAGCTGCCAGTCGGTCGAGTGGGAAAGCTAGCTGTGCTGCAGAACCTGTGCCTGCAGATGCCTACGATCGTCGCAACGGGTCGCTTTCGGCCGCGCGTCGCCAGAGCGGCGCTCATTCTGGAGCCAGCGGAACGCTTTCCGGCTAAGGCCGGGGCCCGGATGTCGAAGCCCCATCTCTGACGCAGACCCTGGTTCATGCTTCCTCTTCCCAACGCGCCTCGCCAGTCCGCCTGCGACAGCCCAGCACCCGCCTGTGTCGCCGGGGAGAAGGATGCCTGCGGGGTGGGTTTTCTGGCCCATCTGAGTGGCGAGAGCAGTCCCTGGGTGCTTCAGCAGGCCCTGCGTGGTTTGCGTTGCATGGAGCATCGGGGCGGCTGCGGCGGCGACAGCGACTCTGGCGATGGCGCCGGGATCCTCACGGCCATCCCCTGGAACTACCTGGAGGCGATTTGGCCCGCTGCCGCGGACTCCGGCGGCAGCCTGAGGGGTCTGGCCATGGTGTTCCTACCCACCGATCCCGAGCGAGACGCCACGGTGCGCGGGTTCTGTGAAGAGGAGGCGGAACGGCTGGGCCTGCGCAGCCTCGGTTGGCGGCAGGTGCCGGTGGATGAGGCCGTGCTCGGTCCCTTGGCCCGGCAGAACGCTCCGCGCATCGCCCAGTGGCTGCTTCAAGATCCGGCGTCGGATCCGGGCGATTCGCAAGCGGCCAACAATCTGGAGTCCTTGCTGTTCCGGCTGCGCCGCCGGGCTGTGGACCGGGTGAGGGAGGTGTGGGGCGCCGCCGCCAACGAGCTCTACTTCGCCTCGATCAGCGCCCGGACCGTGGTCTACAAGGGCATGGTGCGCTCGGAGGTGCTCGACCGCTTCTACGCGGACTTGCGCGATCCACGCTTCTCGGTGCCATTTGCGGTTTACCACCGTCGCTTCAGCACCAACACCCTGCCCCGCTGGCCCCTAGCCCAGCCGATGCGGTTGCTCGGGCACAACGGCGAGATCAATACCTTGTTGGGCAACATCAATTGGGCCAGCGCCGCCGAAGCCAGCTTGGAGTCTGTTTGGGGTGAAGCTGCCGCCGAGCTGCGCCCTTTGGTGAATGCGGCGTTCAGCGATTCAGCCAATCTCGACGCCACCTTGGAACTGATGGTTCGCAGTGGCCGTCCGATCACCGACGCCCTGCTCACCTTGGTGCCAGAGGCATTCCACGACCAACCTGAACTGGATGATCGACCGGCGATTCGCGCCTTTTACGAATACAACGCCTGCCTCCAGGAACCCTGGGATGGCCCGGCTCTGTTGGTGTTCAGCGACGGTCGCATGGTGGGGGCCACCCTGGATCGCAACGGCCTGAGGCCAGCCCGCTATTGCATCACCAGCGATGGCTATGTGGTGATGGGTTCAGAAACCGGGGTCGTCGAGCTCGACGAAAGCCGCATTATCGAAAAGGGGCGGCTCGGGCCAGGCCAGATGCTGGCGGTTGACCTCGAAACCGGCCGTTTGCTGCACAACTGGGAGGTGAAGCAGGAGGCGGCCGATCGCCATCCCTATGCCGCCTGGCTGGCGGAGCATCGCCGCAGCCTCAGCAGCGAGGCCTGGCAGCAGCACTCCCATCTGGGCGATCTGGAGCTGCTGCGACACCAAACCGCCACGGGCTTCACCGCTGAGGATCTGGATCTGGTGATCGAGGAGATGGCGGGTAGCGGCAAGGAGCCCACCTACTGCATGGGCGACGACATTCCGCTGGCGGTGCTGTCGAGCAAGCCGCATCTGCTCTACGACTATTTCAAGCAGCGGTTCGCCCAGGTCACCAATCCGCCAATCGACCCGTTGCGCGAAAAGCTCGTCATGAGCCTGGAGATGCATCTCGGCCGTCGCGGTTCGGCGCTGCGGCCGGAGCCGTCCGCCGCGGCGGTGTTGCATCTGCCCACCCCCGTGTTGAACGAGGCCGAGCTCGCCTCCCTCGCCGACCAGGGGCTGCCCCTGGCGAGGCTGTCGCTGTTGTTTTCGATCGCCGATGGGCCCACGGCGCTGACCCAGGCGGTTGAGCGGCTCTGCCTCCAGGCCGAGGCGGCCGTGGGCGAGGGTTGCGCCATTTTGGTGCTGTCTGATCGTTACCATCCGACTGGTGAAGCCGGCGGCATCAGCGCCACCATCGCCGCGCTGCCGCCGCTGTTGGCCATCGGTGCGGTGCATCACCACCTGCTGCGCCATGGTTTGCGGCTGCGATGTTCCCTGGTGGTGGAAACAGCCCAGTGCTGGACCACCCACCATCTGGCCTGCCTGATCGGCTACGGCGCCAGCGCGGTCTGTCCCTGGCTGGCCTGGGAAACCACCCGCCACTGGCTGGCCCACCCCAAAACCCAATCCTTGATCGAACGCGGCAAGCTGCCCGCCCTTACCCCCGACACAGCCCAAGCCAATGTGCGCAAGGCCCTTGAGGATGGCTTGCGCAAGATCCTCTCCAAGATCGGCATCTCGCTGCTGGCCAGCTATCACGGTGCCCAGATCTTCGAGGCGATCGGCATCGGTTCCGACCTGATCGAGCTGGCCTTTCGTGGCACCACCAGCCGCATCGCCGGCATCAGCCTGGCCGATCTGGCAAGTGAAACCCTCACCTTCCACAGCAAGGCATTCCCCGAACTCGATCGCGGCAAGCTGGAGTTCATGGGCTTCGTGCAGTACCGCACCGGCGGCGAATACCACATGAACAGCCCGGAAATGGCCAAGGCCCTGCATGCGGCCGTGGCGGCCGGCCCCGGTTATGACCATTTCTCCACCTACCGCACGCTGCTGGAGAACCGCCCGATCACGGCTCTGCGCGACCTGCTTGAGCTCAAGCCCGCGGCGACGCCGCTGCCCCTGGATCAGGTGGAATCGGTGCAAAGCATTTGCTCCCGCTTCTGCACCGGTGGCATGAGCCTCGGCGCCCTGTCCCGCGAGGCCCACGAGGTGCTGGCGGTGGCGATGAACCGCATCGGCGGCAAAAGCAACAGCGGTGAAGGCGGTGAGGATCCCGCCCGCTTCCACGTGCTCAGCGATGTGGATGGCGAAGGGCGTTCCGCCACCTTGCCCTCCATCCGCGGGCTGCGCAACGGAGATTCGGCCTGCTCGGCGATCAAGCAGATCGCCTCCGGACGCTTTGGCGTGACCCCCGAATATCTGCGCAGCGGCAGTCAGCTGGAGATCAAGGTGGCCCAGGGCGCCAAGCCCGGTGAAGGCGGCCAGTTGCCAGGCCCCAAGGTGGATGCCTACATCGCTGGTTTGCGCAACAGCAAGCCCGGCGTGGCCCTGATCTCACCGCCACCCCATCACGACATCTATTCGATTGAGGATCTCGCCCAGCTGATCCACGACCTGCACCAGGTGCATCCCGCCGCCAAGGTGAGCGTGAAGCTGGTGGCCGAAATCGGTATCGGCACGATCGCCGCCGGTGTGGCCAAGGCCAACGCCGATGTGATTCAGATTTCCGGCCACGACGGCGGTACCGGCGCCTCGCCGCTCAGCTCGATCAAGCATGCCGGCAGCCCTTGGGAGCTGGGTCTTACCGAGGTGCACCGGTCGCTGCTCGAGAACGGACTGCGCGATCGAGTGTTGCTCCGCGCTGATGGCGGCCTCAAGACAGGTTGGGATGTGGTGGTTGCCGCCCTGCTGGGGGCCCAGGAGTATGGCTTTGGCTCGGTGGCGATGATCGCCGAGGGTTGCATCATGGCCCGGGTTTGCCACACCAATAACTGCCCGGTGGGCGTGGCCACCCAGAAGGAAGCGTTGCGCAAACGCTTCACCGGCCTGCCGGAACACGTCGTGAATTTCTTTCTGTTTGTGGCCGAGGAGGTGCGGCAGCTGCTCAGCGTGCTCGGGGTGGCGCGGCTTGAAGATCTGATCGGCCGCAGCGAGCTACTGCAGCCCCGCCCGGTGACCCTCACCAAAACCAGCCGCCTCGATCTTTCCTGCCTGATCACGCCGATCCCGCAAGCCGCTGATCGCGCCTGGCTCCGGAATGAGGCACAGGCCCATGGCAATGGGCCGATCCTGGAGGATGAGCTGCTGGCCGATCCCGAGCTCCTGGCGGCGATCGAGGGTCATGGGCAGGTGGCGCGGCAGCTGGCGATTGTCAACACCGATCGCAGCGTCGGCGCCCGCTTGGCCGGTGAGCTCGCCGCCCGCCACGGCAACAAGGGGTTCCAAGGGCTGCTCGATCTCCGCTTTGAAGGAGCTGCCGGCCAGAGCTTCGGCGCCTTCCTGCTCCAGGGCATGAACGTGCGGCTGGTGGGCGAGGCCAACGACTACGTGGGCAAGGGCATCAACGGAGGACGCATCACCGTGGTGCCCCCACCCGGTGGTAGCGATCCCGGCAGCCAGGTGATTCTCGGCAACACGTGTCTCTATGGCGCCACGGGTGGGGAGCTCTTCGCCCTAGGCCGCGCCGGCGAGCGATTCGGCGTGCGCAACAGCGGCGCCCGCGCGGTGGTGGAAGGGGCCGGCGACCACTGCTGCGAATACATGACCGGCGGCATCGTGGTGGTGCTGGGCGGCACCGGTCGCAACGTTGGCGCTGGAATGACCGGAGGCCTGGCCTTCATCCTGGATGAGGGCGGTGGGCTCGAGGCTCGCCTCAACCCCGAAACCGTGGCCCTGTGCGAGCTCACCACCCCTGAGCAGGAGGCGCTGCTCAAGCCGCTGCTGGCCGCTCACTTGGAGGCCACCGGCAGTGGGCTGGCGGCGCGGATTCTGGCCGATTGGAGCGAGTGGAAGCCTCGCTTCAAGGTGCTCGTGCCGCCCAGCGAGAAGGCCACAGCGGGGCTGGCCGAGCGGCAGGCGGTGGCGGCCTGAACGGCGCACCACCCGTTGCTCGGGGCTGAGGATGGCGGGCGTCGCCGCGGCACAGCCCGCCGCCCCGCCCCGCCCGCCGCGGTACAGCTCGACGCAGAACAGCTCGACGCAGAACAGCCCACCGAGCCCGCCGCCGTCCTCGCACCCCATGGCCGCCCGCACCGTTCAGGACTGCATTGAGGGGGTGCTGGCCGATTCCACGGAGCCTCCCCGTTCGGGCCCGGTGCTCTCCCCCACCCAGTGGCTGGTCTGGAGCCTGGCTACGGCGGGGAAGTTCTTCGAGGGATGGATCGTGTTCATGGGCGGCATCGCCCTGCCGCTGGTGTCCCGCCAGTTCGGCATGAACAGCACCGAGCAAGGTCTGGTGACGGCAGCCACCCTGCTTGGCATCCTGGTGGGGGCTCTCTGGCTGGGTGGTCTGGCCGATCGCTGGGGCCGCAAGCCGGTGTTCATCGGCGAGATGGCGCTGCTCGCTGGGGCCCTGCTCGCTGCCGCTGGCAGTGTCAACACGCCGATGCTGGTGTTCTGCTTGTTCGCGGTCGGCTTGGCCTTGGGAGCCGACTATCCCACCGCCCATCTGGTGATCTCGGAGAGCATTCCGGCCGGCATCCGCGGCCGGCTGGTGCTGAGCGCCTTCAGCTTTCAAGCGCTTGGCGCCTTGCTCGCCACCGCCAGCGCCGCCCGATTCCTCGCCCTGGACCCCAGCCTGAATCTGTGGCGTCAGTTGTATCTCTTGCCAGTGATCCCCGTTCTTCTCGTGATGTGGGGTCGTTTGTTTCTGCCCGAAAGTAGCTCCTGGCTGCTCAGCCAAGGCAGGCATGCCCAGGCGGAAGCACACCTGCGTAAGCTACTGCACCGCGACGATATCGTGCTGATCTGTGAGCAGAATCGCCAAGCCTCGCCACAGCAAGGGCATAGGGAGTGGCTGCAGCTGTTTCGGGGGCCAACCCAACGCGCCACGATTTTGGCCAGCGTGCCCTGGTTTCTGCAGGATTTGTCCACCTATGGCATCGCTATTTTTACGCCGCTGATGATTGAAGCGGCCTTCGCTGCTGAAGATGCGCCGCGCCATGGGGCGGCGGTGGTCGATCACGCCCTGCTCGGCGCCAAGGGCACGGCGCTGGTGGATGTGGGCTTTCTGCTTGGGATTGCCGTGGCGATCGTTCTGGCGGATCGTTGGGGCCGCATTCCATTGCAGATCCTCGGCTTCATCGGCTGCGCCCTGGGATTATTGGTCGCCACGGTTGGTAGTCGCGGCTCCAGTCCCAACTTCCCGTTGATCATCGTTGGCCTTTTCCTGTTTCAGTTGATGACCAATCTCGGCCCCAATTCCCAGACCTATCTTTTGGCGGGTGAGTTATTCCCGCTCCGGCTGCGCGGCCTCGGGTCCGGCTTCGCCGCCGCCTCCGGCAAGGTGGGTGCGGTGATCACGGCGTTTCTCTTCCCTGGTTTGCTGAACCAGTTCGGTAGCGACCGTTTGCTGGCGCTGCTGGCCCTGACCTCCCTGCTGGGCGCCTTGATCACCTGGCGGTTCCGCATCGAAACCCGTGGCCTGAATCTGGAGCAGCCCTGAAGCTTGAGACACCCTGCCTGCAGCGCTGCCACGGGCGGCATGGCTTAGCGCGGGTGCTCTCGCATCAGCCGCTGCACCTCGCCAGCGTGATAACTGCTGCGGGTCAGAGGACTGCTGACAACCTGCAAGAAACCAAGCTCGTCTTCGCCATGGCGACGAAAGCTCTCGAACTGCTCCGGCGTCACGAAGCGATCCACGGGCAGGTGCTTGGGTCCCGGAGAGAGGTATTGACCGATCGTGACGATGTCAACCCCGTGCTGGCGCAGATCGGCCAACACCGCTCGCACCTCATCGTCCTGTTCGCCCAGGCCCACCATCAGTCCGGATTTGGTGTAAGTCCGCGGCCACTGCTGCTGAACCCGTCGCAGCAGCTCCAGCGAGCGGCTGTAGATCGCCTGGGGGCGGGCCCGTTTGTAGAGCCTGGGCACCGTTTCGATGTTGTGGTTCAGCACATCGGGTGCCCCCGCCATCACCGCCGCCAATGCCTGCCAATCACCGCAAAAATCGGGTATCAATAACTCAATCGTGGTCTGGGCGGCCCGGCGGCGCACCGCCTCAATGCAGGCCACGAACTGGCTGGCGCCACCATCGCTCAGGTCATCGCGGTTGACCGAGGTGATCACCACATGGCTCAGTCCCAATCGCGCCACTGCCTCTGCCAACCGCTCAGGCTCAGAGGGATCGAGGGCCCGCACGCTCTTGTCGAAATCGATGTCGCAGTAAGGGCAGGCGCGGGTGCAACCCGGCCCCATGATCAAGAAGGTGGCGGTACCGCCGGCGAAGCACTCGCCGATGTTCGGGCAACTGGCCTCCTGGCAGACGGTGTTTAGCTTCAGATCGAGCAGCAGGTCGGCCACGGCGCCGATGCGCTGCCGTTGCGGGGCCTTGACCCGCAGCCAGGCGGGTTTGCCGCCGTGGGCCGGCCCCGCTCCGCTCGGCGGCCTCTGGTTCTCCGCCACGGGCGGGGCCGCGGCCCGATCGGGATGCGAGAGCGAAGCGCTGGATGAGGGCTCGGCCATGGCGGCAAAAGAGACCGTGCGGATCGGAGCGATGGGGGGCGGCTGCGGAAGCGTGGAGCTGAGCGGTGAGGGTGGTGGTGAGAGGCGGCGCAACGCCGGTGCCAGGGCCCCCGCCCAGCTCCAGTCAACACCTGCTGACCCTAAGGGAGCGGATTCGGGGTACCTCTGTGCGGGACGGGCGACTCGGGTGGTTTCTGGTCTGTCCAGGCGGGTGAGGCGGGCCGATGATCCCCTAATGTGTCCTCACGCGGGATGTAGCGCAGCTTGGTAGCGCACTTCGTTCGGGACGAAGGGGCCGCAGGTTCGAATCCTGTCATCCCGATTGATTGACGCGTAGGCATCAGCTTTCGATCCAGACCTCGGCTTTGGATCTAGACCTCGGCTTTGGGCCCAGTTTTCGGCTTGGGGTCCAAGTCTCGTCTTGGTGCCCGGGCTTGGCCGATCATGGGTCCCGGTTCTGGCCTCCGGCTACCCCCTAGGAGCACCTGCCTTGAGGCACCTCCCGGGTTCTCTGCCTTCTTCCCTCGGCGGCCTCTTGGATCGGCGCAATCGCCCCGGATGGATGGCGGCCCGTGCTGCTGCCCTGGCCAGACAGGGTGCCGCGGCCGGTGCGACCCAGCCGAATCACCAGACCGCCTCACCAGACCGTCTCGCCAGAGCGTCTCGCCAGAGCGCCCCGCCTGGTCCGGCGGAGTGGCGCCACCGGGCTTAGGCGACGTTTCCCCGCTCCCGCGCCAGCCCAGCCGCCCTGCCTGTAGCGGCGCGGGAGCCGCCCGTTAGCCCAGCTCCGCGCCCGGATAGCCGCGCGGCGTGAGCATCCAACCCTCACGGCTGAGGCTGGCGCTGTTGCCAACCAGCACCAAGGTGAGCATGTCCACCTCGTCCAAGGGCAGGTCCCCCAGCCGGTGCAGCCGCACCGATTCGCCCGCACGCCCCAGCTGGCGGGCCAACACCACTGGTGTTTCAGCCGGCCGGCCCGCCAGCAGCAGCTGCTGAGCCCGGCCCAGCTGCCAGTCCCGTCCCTGGGATCGCGGGTTGTAAAGGGCCACCACAAAATCCCCCTCGGCCGCGGCCCGCAGGCGCCGTTCGATCACCTCCCAGGGGGTGAGGCGATCGCTGAGGCTGATGGTGCAGAAGTCGTGCATCAATGGGGCTCCCACCCGTGCGGCCGCCAGCTGCAGGGCCGAGAGGCCGGGATGCACCGTGAAGCCCGGACGCTCCGGCGGCGTCAGCCGCAACCAGAGATCCAGGGCCAGGCCGGCCATGCCATAGATGCCGCTATCGCCGGAGGACACCAGGGCCACCCGCAGACCCGCTTGGGCCAGGGCCAGGGCTTCGGCGCAGCGATCCAGTTCCGCCGTCAGCCGGCCATCGCGACGCAGCTGATCGGGGCGGCGCAGCGGTTCGAGCAGATCGAGGTAGAGCCCGTAGCCCACCCACACCGTGCAGCGGGCCAGGGCCTGGCGGGCCTCGCCGCTGAGCAGGCCCAGAGCCCCCGGTCCGGCGCCGATCAGGTGCAGTTCGCCCCGTTCGGGCCCGAACTGCCCAGAAGCTTGGGCAATGGCCAAGGTGGCCGCGCCGCGCTCGTGGGGCAACGGGCGCTCGATCGTCTTGGGCAACAGCCAGTGGGCCCGCTCGCAGTGGGCCCGCTCGCTCGGGGGAGATCCAGGTTCCGGCGTTGGCGGTGGCGGCCAGGGAGCGGGGGCCTGGGCCGCCAGCAGGGCCGCGGCTTCGGCCACGCTGCCGGTTCCCATCTCCGCCGCCACCCGATCGGAAGGATTCGGCACGGCCACCGCCGCCAGGGCAGCGGCGCTGAACAGCCGCAGCGGCCAGCCATGGCGCCGAGCCAGCTCCAGCAGCGCCACCTCATCGCCCTTGCGGTCGATGCTGGCCAGCCCGGCCACGGCGGCTTCGGCCAGGCCAGCCGCCGCCAGCCCGCGGCCCACAAGACGCTCCAGCAGCGCCAGGTCGGTGCCGCGTTCGCAGCCCATCCCGAGCCACAGGCAGGGGGGATGCCAACGGCAGCCAGGCCCGAGCCCGGGGCCAATCACCAGGTGGGCCTCCTCGGCTGCGGCCTCCTCGGCAGCGGCGCTCTCGGCTGCGGCGCTGCCTGGCTCCAGCGCGTTGCCGGGATCAAGAAAAGCCTCCTCCAAAGCGCTACCTTCCAGTGAAGCCGCCGCCTGCAGCTGCCTCCACAGAGGCGAGCCGCCCTCCTGCCGCCAGCGGATCGGCAGGCCCGCGGCGCGGCGGCGCATCAGGGTGGACCAATCACCAGCGCCGCGGCGCCAGCCCCAATCGCTGCCGAAGGCATCGAGGCTGAGATCGCCCCGGGCGTGGCAGCCGCCGCTCAATACCGCCTGGGCGTCGAGCAGGGCCGCCAATTCCTGGCTCAACCGCTCTGCGCCGGCGGCGTGGCCGCCGAGCAACGGCACCACGAAGTTCCCCCCCGGATCCAGGGCCAACACCGCCGGATCCTGGAGCTTGTCGCCAAGCAACGGCGCGATCAAGCGGGTGATCAACCCGCAGGCTCCGACCGCCAGCACCGCCGTGGCCTCAGGCCACTGCCGCTCCAGCCAGGTGCCGGCGGGCAGGGCATCGCCTGGCCAGCGGATTGCGGCGAGGCTCAGGCTCTGTTGCAAACGCCGCAGCAGGGCATTGGCCTCGGGGCTGAAGCCCAGGGCCACGATGCGTTCCGGCCGTGGGCCGGCTGATTCGCCAGCGAATTCTTCCTGGCTCGGGCGCTCACCTGTCATCGGCTGGCCAGCCGGCCCAGCCGTTGAAGCGGTCCGTTGCTGTCGCGGGGGCGCGCCGAGAGATCCGCGGCAAGCGGCGACGACCAGGGATCGAAGGGCTCAGGCGGGGATGGACGGGGACTCAGGGATGGGCTTGGGATCTCACCGTTCACGCTACGGGAGCGACTGGGGCGATCCGCCTCGCCTTTGGTGCCTTCCCCGCTCGGCAAAGGCGCCAAGAGCAGGGTGCCAGGGTCGGCGCCGAGCGGCTCGGCGCTGTCGGCCCCTTGACCGTTGGGCGAGGAGCGGGGCGAGGAGCGGGGGGACGGTTCGGCATTGGACGGTGGCCGCTGGATTGGCGGCATGGGCTGTTGCAAAGGCTGCGCCGACGGTTGGGCCTGGGGCGACGGCGCGGATCGAGTGGTTTGCGGGCTCTCTTCTGGCGCTGCCAATGTCGGGCTCGCCGCTGGCAGCGCCGACCCTGGGCTTTCCATTGGCACCGTCGTCACCTGGCTGCTCTCTATTGGGGAGCTCCGCGGCGGCTCGTCTCTGGGCGCAGACCGCTGGTCTGGCGGCATGGGCTGTCGATCCGGCTGTGCGGACTGTTGAGATTGGGGCAGCCGCGTGGATCGAGGGTTTGGCGCGGCTCCAGCGTCCAGGGGACTTTCCCCAATCGGCTCGGTCCAAGGGGCGATGGGACCGCGCTCCGCTGGGCGCGGGCTCGCGGCGCCGCTGGAGCTGGAGGTCCCGCCGTTGTTGCTGCCCTTGGGGCCAATAGAACTGTTGTCGCGGCTGCTGGCGGCGACGGCAGCTTGGTCGGCGCTCGATTCCGGAGCCCCTGGCTGGTCCAGCACCCTGTCGGAGGCGTCATCCAGCCCCGGCTCGTCCCTGGCGGATCGCCTCGGCGACGCTTGCCGAGAGGGGCCGGCAGCTCGCGGATCCGCTCCAGCCTCCGGTTGGCTGGCTCCGCCAGGCGAGCCGATGGCGGAGGTCGGGACGCCCACCACCGCTGGCGTGTTCTGATCGCGCTGCCGCTCCGCCGGTCGTGCAGCGCCCCCAGCCTCTGCAGGGGGTGGCGCCGCGCCGCTCAGCTGCGCCAGCTCGCTGCTCGACAGGGGACCCGCCAACCAGGGCGGCGATGGGTCCGCGGTGCTGGTGACCAGCTCCCGGACCAGGCTGTTGAACGGCGGGTTGAGCGGCTCACCCCGGGGATCGAGCAGCTCCAGCACCAGCGGGTGGCGGCCGGGGCTCAATCCCCGCAGCCAGAGCGCTTCCTGGCGATCCAGCAGCAAGTGCTGTCCATCGAGGCTGATCCGTAGCCGCCAGCTGTCGTCGTCGCCGCGCAGGTGCTGTAGGGGGGCATCCAGCAGGATCCAGTCCAGCAGCAGCGGCTGATGCGCCGGGGCGGACACCGGCAGCAGCGGAATCAGCTGGGGCGTGCCGGGGGCGGGGCCGGCCAGGGGGTTGGCGGCGGACCGGTGCAGGCGGATCTGGGCGAAGGCGCCCGGGTTGCGCATCGCCTCGCCCCAGGGCAGGGCGGCGAAGACGCTGAGCCGATGGCTGCCGGGCGCGAGGGGGGGCATCACGACGCTGGTGGCGGTCAGCCGCAGGGGCGGCGCCTCATCCAGCTGCACCACCAGGTGGGGGCCCAGTGCCCCGGGTCCGGCGTCCAGCAGCGGCCAGTCGCTCAGGTCCAGCTGGAGGGTCCAGGGACCGGCGGGCACAAGGCTGTCGGCCTGGGGCGAAACGATGCGCAGCCGTGGTTGATGGACCTCCAACAGGGGCCTCAGTTGTTGCACCCCCAAGGGGGGGGCGATCTCCTGCGGAGCCAACGCCGTGGGCGGGGCATCCGCCGGGCGGGTCGCTGGCGTTCCCCACGGCCAGGACAGGGCCGCGGCCGGTGCGATGGGCAGCAGGGTCAGCGCCGCCGCGAGGGCCAGCAGCACCGCCAGCCCCCACCGCGCTAGCCCCCACCGCCCCAGCCGATGCCCACCACGGACGCGGGGCGGCGGGCCCTCGGCTGGCGCTGTTGATCCGGAGCCCACCACGTCGGTCGCTGGCGCCTGCTGGCATTCTGCTGATCCCATGGCGCTTCCCCCTGGCCGCGAGGGGCGGCAAGAGCTCGCTGAACTGGCACTGATGGTGAAGAAGTAAATATCCCCAAGAGAATTAAGCGATCTGGATCATCGCAAGCCTGTAGCAGACCCTAGTGCTGGCCTGGAAAGCCAAGGGATTGAACCTTTGTAACTGGCGGCCGAATCCGCTTGTTTTCGGCCCCTATACTTTCGCCAGCGGTCCCCTTATGGGGCCCAAAGCCCCAGCTGTGGCAAGGCTTTTTGCCCTGCTTTGCTGGGCCAGCCCCCGGATGGCTCCCCTGGAGTCCGTCCCGGCAGGGCCCATGGGGTCCGGGTCACTCCGGATCCCCAGGGGTGGACCCCCCACCTCGACCCCGTCCCTCGAGGAACGTCTCGATGACCATCAGCCCACCAGAGCGTGGGAAAACGGCGAAGGAGCTGGTCGAACGGGTGAATAACCCGGCGACCTTCGAGCTTTTCGAAAAGCCCGGCCATTTCGACCGCACCCTCGCCAAGGGTCCCAAAACCACCACCTGGATTTGGAACCTCCACGCCAACGCTCACGACTTCGACAGCCACACGAGCGATCTTGAAGAGGTCTCTCGCAAGATCTTCTCGGCGCATTTCGGCCACCTGGCCGTCATCTTCATCTGGTTGAGCGGCGCCTTCTATCACGGAGCCCGCTTCTCCAACTACTCCGGCTGGCTAGCCGACCCCCTGCACGTCAAGCCCAGTGCCCAGGTGGTCTGGCCGATCTTCGGCCAGGAGATTCTCAATGGCGATGTGGGTGCCGGCTTCCACGGCATTCAGATCACATCCGGTCTTTTCCATGTTTGGAGAGCCTGGGGATTCACCAACGAGTACCAGCTGCTCTGCACCGCCATCGGCGCCTTGGTGATGGCCGGCTTGATGCTCAATGCCGGTGTTTTCCACTACCACAAGGCCGCGCCAAAGCTGGAGTGGTTCCAGAACGTTGAGTCCATGCTCAACCACCACCTGGCTGGTCTGCTGGGTCTGGGATCTCTCTCCTGGACGGGTCACCTTCTGCACGTGTCCCTGCCCACCACCCAGCTGCTCGACGCCATCGATGCCGGCAAGCCGCTCACCCTCGATGGCAAGACCATCGCCAGCGTTGCCGACATTCCGCTGCCCCATGAGTTCCTCAACCAGGACCTCATTTCCCAGCTGTTCCCAGGCTTCGGCGCCGGTATCTCAGCCTTCTTCACCGGCAATTGGGCCGCCTACAGCGACTTCCTCACCTTCAAGGGTGGGTTGAATCCTGTCACCGGCAGCCTCTGGATGACCGACATCGCCCATCACCACTTGGCGATCGCGGTGCTGTTCATCATTGCCGGCCACCAGTACCGCACCAACTGGGGTATTGGCCACAGCATCAAGGAAATTCTTGAGGGTCACAAAGGCGATCCGCTGCTGTTCCCGGCCCCCAAGGGTCACGACGGTCTCTACGAGTTCCTGACCACCTCTTGGCATGCCCAGCTGGCCATCAACCTGGCCCTGCTCGGTTCCCTGAGCATCATCGTGGCGCATCACATGTATGCGATGCCGCCCTATGCCTACATCGGCATCGATTACCCCACCCAGCTGTCGATCTTTACCCATCACGTCTGGATTGGTGGCTTCCTGATCGTTGGGGCTGGCGCCCACGCTGCCATCGCCCTGATCCGCGACTACGACCCGGCCAAGAACATCGACAACGTTCTCGACAGGGTTCTGAAAGCGCGCGATGCCCTGATCAGCCACCTCAACTGGGTGTGCATCTGGCTCGGCTTCCACAGCTTCGGCCTCTACATCCACAACGACACGATGCGTGCCCTGGGCCGTCCCCAGGACATGTTCAGTGACACCGCGATTCAGCTCAAGCCGATCTTCGCGCAGTGGATTCAGGGCCTGCACGCCGCCGCCGCTGGCACCACGGCTCCCAATGCCCTGGCCGCCGTCAGCGAGGTGTTCAACGGCTCCGTGGTTGCCGTTGGCGGCAAGGTGGCCGCCGCGCCGATCCCCCTGGGAACGGCCGATTTCATGGTGCATCACATCCACGCCTTCACGATCCACGTCACCGTGCTGATCCTGCTGAAGGGTGTGCTGTATGCCCGCAGCTCCCGCCTGGTCCCCGATAAGGCCAATCTCGGCTTCCGCTTCCCCTGCGATGGCCCTGGTCGCGGAGGCACCTGTCAGGTTTCAGCCTGGGACCATGTGTTCCTGGGTCTGTTCTGGATGTACAACTCCCTCTCCATCGTGATCTTCCACTTCAGCTGGAAGATGCAGAGCGATGTCTGGGGAACCGTCAATGCCGATGGCAGCGTTCAGCACATCACCAACGGCAACTTTGCGCAGAGCGCCATCACCATCAATGGTTGGCTGCGTGATTTCCTCTGGGCCCAGGCGGCTCAGGTGATCAACAGCTATGGCTCCAGCTCCAGCGCTTACGGTCTGATGTTCCTGGGCGCCCACTTCATCTGGGCCTTCAGCCTGATGTTCCTGTTCAGTGGTCGCGGCTACTGGCAGGAGCTGATTGAGTCCATCGTTTGGGCTCACAACAAGCTGAGGGTGGCTCCGGCCATCCAGCCTCGGGCGCTCTCGATCACCCAGGGCCGTGCCGTTGGTGTCGCTCACTACCTGCTGGGCGGTATCGCCACCACCTGGTCCTTCTTCCTGGCCCGCATCATCGCGGTCGGCTGACCTCCACCTGACCTTTCCCAATGGCAACGAAATTTCCTTCGTTCAGCCAGGGTCTGGCACAGGACCCGACAACCCGCCGTAT
>JBIIIX010000013.1:0-22510 GCA_044234415.1 Cyanobium sp. | reverse complement strand
GCTGGGGGCGGAGGTGGTGAACATGCACTGGGCCGGGCGATAAACCGTCAAGCCGCCATTGAGGCGCACGGCATAGTCGCGGGCGAAGTTGAGGGCACGAATCTCGTTGAGGGGCAACGACTCTTGGGCCGACCCGGGCAGCTGGTGGAGGGGCACTGCCGAGAAGGCGGCGGCGGCAAGCAACACACCGCTGAGGGGGGCTCGGAGCAAACGACCCATCGAGAGGGAGATTGGGTGCTGGGCCATGGGACAACCAGGAACTCCGGCATTCTTGGCGCTTTTTGCACGGTTTGCCAACAACGCCCCGCCGGTGGGCTTGGCGCCGCGCGGGTCGCCGCGCAGGGGCAGCCCGGCGCGCTGCCGAAGCGGCTTCAGGCCAGCAAGCCGCGCAGCAGATCAGCCAGCAGCAGGTTGTCGAGCGAGTAAGAGCCGCCGCCGCAAGCGATCAGCACCGCTCCCATCACCACATACATGGCAGCTTTCTCCCAGCTGGGCGGCTCTCCAACACCCATCGGGCCGACGTAATCGCCGGGGGGGATCTGAAAGGGATCAGGGGCAATGAAGGGGAATCCAGCGCGGATCTCCAGCACAACCGCATAGAGCATCGAAACCAGGATGGCGAAGGCCGCCAGCGGCGTCAGCAACCCGCCGATCAAGGCGATGCCGCCAGCCCACATCGAAGCGGCGGACACAAAACACAGCCAAACCGGTGTTTTCAGAGCTGCGGCCCAGGTGTTGAGGTTGCGCAGTTTCGGCCATCCGTGGCGAATGAAGGCCAGGCCAACAAACACGCGCAGCAGCAGCAGCGCCAGCTGGCTGCCTGTTGAGGGAGCGCTGGGAAGCAGCACGTCGAGGATCGTGATCGCCATGGGATCGCAACAGGTTTATGGCGTCAAGCTATGGACATCCCTGGATTCCCGCAGCACATCGGTTAGGGCGTGATACACGGGCTGGCTCATCCACAGCCGCGAGACATAGGCAGCGATCACCGCGGCCAGCAGCATGCCGGGGAGCAGTTGCTGATCCCCAGCCAGGCGCAGGGCAAAGGTCACGCTCATCACGGGCAGCTGGGTGGCACCGGCCAGGGCCGCCGTCATCCCGATGGCCAGCCCCATGCCTTGCAGGGAGCCCAGCGATCCAAGCCCATGGCCGAACACGGCCCCAATCGTGAAAGCGGGGTCGATCAAGCCTCCCGGCACCCCAGCCCCCAGCACCAGGCAGGGGCCCAGGATGCGGACGAACACCAGGGTCAGCACCTGCAGCGGTGAATCCCGGCGCTCCAGCTCAGTGATTTTGTCACGCATCAAGCTTTCCCCGTCTCCACCCGAGGCGCCACCGCTGAGCAGCGTCATCGCCATCAACGCCAGTCCGAGCAGGAGTCCCGTCACCAGCGGCTGCGCCCGAACCCTGTGTTGCAGCCACTGCCGGGTGGCCAGCAGCAGCAGGCTGAAGAGCGCACCGCTCAAGCCGGCCGCCACCCCGATCGCCAGCGCCAGCAGCAGCTGGCTGAGCTCGAAAACGGATTGGCTCAACAGCCCCAGCGCAAACATCGGCTGACCGCCGAGGTTGCTCACACCAGCCGCCACCGCGCAGCACACCAGGGCCGGCCAGATCAGCGTCATCTGGAAGCGGCCCGTGAGCTCCTCCGCCACGAACAGCGTGGCCATCAGCGGTGTGTTGAACCCGGCCGCCAGGCCTGCGCCACCGGCAACCGCCAGGAGATCGGTGGATGGCAGATCTCGCAGCCAGGCCGGGAACCGCCGGCGCAGGCCATAGCCCACCGCCGCCCCCATCTGGACCAACGGGCCCTCCCGCCCGATCGGCATCAGGCTGAGGCTGGCCACAGCCCAGAGCAGCAGGCGTTGGATGCTGGGCCCTGGGCCCAACAACCGTGGCGCCAGGCTCGGCTCCTCCAGGCAAAGCATCGTCTCCGGAATGCCGGAGCCGGCCCCGGCTCGGAAGCGGCCCGCCTGGAGCCGCAACAACAGGGGCATGGTCAGCACCGGCAGGCCGGCGAGGATCACACCCAACAGATCCCAGCCGTTGTGGCTGAACGTCGGCAGCCGCCGCAACAGAATGTCTTGCCAGTGATCCAGCAGATTGAACGGCCAACAGGCCACGCCCACAACGGCGCCGAGCAGAGCCAGCTGCAACAACCTTCGGCCGGTGGCGGCGAGACCGGAGGGGGAGGGCATCAACAGCGGCCTGCGCACCAGATCATGGCCATCATCGAAGCGGATGCCCCCGTTAAGGATCTGGCGGCGAGAACTGACGCGTTGTCACCGCAACATCAAGACCATCAAATCCATGGCCAGATCTCTCGGAGAGCAATCAGGCCTTCACCGGTTGGGGGAGGCGATCGGCAGAGCTTTCAGCCGGAACAATCAACGAACTGCCGCTCATTCGGGACGGTTTCTGCAGGCCAAGGATGTCGAGCAAGGTGGGAGCGATATCCGCCAACCCGCCACCTTCGCGCAAGGTCACATTGGTGCCATGTCCTGGCAATTTGCGCTTCTCTCCCTCCACCAGGATCACGGGAACCGGGTTTGTCGTGTGGGCCGTCCAAGGGCGTCCATCAGCTGCCTGCATGAGTTCGGCATTGCCATGGTCTGCCGTGATGATCAGGGTGCCACCCATGCGATTGGTGGCCTCCACCAATCGCCCAACACAGCCATCCACCATCGAAACCGCCAGCATCGTGGCCTGCATTTGACCCGTATGGCCCACCATGTCGGGGTTGGCATAGTTGATCACCACGAGGGAATAAATACCCTTACGGATCGCGGCAATACAGTCGTCGGTTAACTTCTCGGCGGACATGGCCGGGGATTGATCGTAGGTTGGCACCCGTGGCGAGGGGACAAGATGCCGATCCTCACCGGGGAAGGCCTGTTCAATGCCACCATTCATGAAATAGGTGACATGGGGATACTTTTCAGTTTCGGCGGTGCGGAACTGGCGCAGCCCATTCTCCGAAATCACCTGGCCTAAAAGGCCATCCAGGGATTCAGGCGGAAAGGCCACACATACCGGCAAGCCCTGCTCATATTGGGTGAAGGTAACCACCGCAAGGGGCTCGATCCGCTGGCGCTCAAACCCATTGAACTCAGGCAACACCAGGGCCCGGATCAGTTGGCGCACCCGATCGGGGCGGAAGTTGAAGCAGATCAGGCCATCACCAGGCCGGATCGGATCACCGGCCAGGCGTACGGGCTCGAGAAACTCATCGGTGATGTCTTCGGCGTAGGAGGCCGTCAAGATCTCACTGGCGCTGAGGGGGCTGGCGGTGGAGGGTTCGGTGAGCAGCCGGTAGGCCCGTTCGGTGCGCTCCCAACGGCAGTCGCGGTCCATCGCCCAGTAGCGGCCGCACAGGGTATCGATCTCTCCAATGCCGATGGCGGCAATCTGGGCCTCCACCTGTTCCACAAAGCCGGGCGCACTGTTGGGGGCCGTGTCACGGCCATCGGTAATCACATGAATGGCCACCCGCTTAAGCCCCCGTTCAGCGGCCCAGCGCAGCAGCCCCGCCAGGTGATCCACATGGCTGTGAACTCCGCCATTGGAACACAGGCCGATCAGGTGAAGCGTGCCACCGCTTTCAGCCAAGCTGGCAGCCAGGGATTCCAGCGATTCGTTTCCAGCCAAGCCTCCCTGGCGGACCGCCTGACCGATGCGAACCAGCTCCTGACGGATCACCCGGCCGGACCCGATGGTGAGATGGCCCACCTCGGAGTTGCCCATCTGATCATCCGGCAAGCCCACGGCGGCACCGCTGGCTTCAATCAGGCTGTGGGGATAGGCATGCCAGAGGGCATCCATCACCGGGGTGTCAGCCGATTGGATGGCGTTGTGATGCTTGTCGTGGCGGTAGCCCCAACCATCCAGGATCGCCAGCACCACGGGGGCCACAGGAGTGGAATCACCAAAGGCCGGCGTGGATTCCGAGCCTTGAGCGCGCTGTGAATCCAAGGTGGCCATCGTGGGGGAGGGAAGTGGTGTCAAACGATCCTCCTGATGTCGTCACGACGACACGCCCCGCTAACCTACAGCCAGACGACCATCCCACCCAGGAGGGGCGAAGTCGCGTCAGGTTTCGGGAACAAGGCCCTCCACCTAAGATTGAGGATTGTTGAGGCAGAGCTGTGCCCCGTATTCCCTCCCGGAACCAGGGGGAGCATGGCAACGGTGAGCATCGCCTGGAAATCCTCTCCACCTTGGAGCTCGGCCGCACCTTGGATCGCCTCGCTTCCCAGGTGCTCGAGGGAGTGATAGACAGCCAGGATCTGCTGCTGCTCGGGATCCCCACCCGTGGCGTGGCTTTGGCCCAGGTGCTGGCCGAGCGGCTTGCCCGGATAGCGGGCCGCCCCATGGCCCACGGCAGCTTGGATCCAACCTTCCACCGCGATGATCTGGCCCGGATCGGCACCAGGCTGGTGGAAGCCACCCAGCTGCCTGCGCCCGTCGATGATCGCCAGGTGGTGCTGGTGGACGACGTGATCTTCACCGGACGAACGGTGCGGGCAGCCCTGGAGGCCCTGCATGGATGGGGTCGACCGCGATGCGTGCAGTTGCTGGTGATGGTCGACCGGGGCCATCGGGAGCTGCCGATCCAGCCGGATTTCTGCGGCAGGGTCGTGCCCACCTCGCGGCATGAGTCGATCCAGCTCTGCCTGCAGGAGGTAGATGGCGAAGACGGGGTCTATTTGATCAAGTCGCCCCACCACTGACCAAGCCCTGCACAACCTGATCTCCAGCACCTGGCCTGGGCCCCAGCCTTGTTTGGCTTGCTGCATGACCCTGCCGTGTGAACCTATTGCTCAACGCTGGGCAGCTTGCTAAAAGCTCGGCAGCTTGCTAAACGCTCGGCAGCTTGCTTTGCGCCAGGAAGCTTGCTGGGTGCTGGGCAGCTTGCTAGACGCTTGGCAGCGCGAATAGCTCCGGCGCGGCGAAGACGTTGTGCTGCCCCGGGGAGGCGTGGCGATGGACGTGAATCACGTCATCGGGCGCCTGAACAGAGCTCAGACGCCAGCGAGCTCATCCTCACGAAAATGGGCCCGGAAGCGACCGAAGGCCACCACGACCGGCAGGGTGGGGCTGATCGGCCGGCCCTGCCAGTCCTGCAACACGGCATGAACTTCCCCCTGTTGGCCTTCTAGGTCAAAAGGCTGACCCCGATGCTGGGGATGGTGGTACACGATGACGCTGCGGCAGACCGTCACCTGATCGCCTGGCTGCATGGGCACTGAGGGCTTACCTAGCAATCCTGTCACGCACATCGGCGGCTTGGGGGACGGCGGTCCGGATGCCGCAGCCGCTCAGCGCTGACAGCTGCTGTCCGGTCCGGCCTCCACAATCCGCCCGCCTAACGACTTGCAGGCCTGCTCAAACGCCTTCCAGTCGTCCATGCCGGCGGCGATGCCCCGCTGAACGGCGGCGTCCAACCCGGCAACAGGAACGGTATGGGGGACCTGGCCATGGGCATCGTGCTCGCGCTCGGCTCCCTTCAGCCGTTCAATGCCCAGATTCACGCGGCGGCGAACAGCGGCGCTTCTGGTTTTCCACCAGGGATGGTCGATACGGTTTAGGGCATCGAGGGCTTCCCACCAGCGGGCCTTTTGGCTGAGCCGGTTCGCCCGCTCCAGTTGGAGCCGATTGCGGTCCCAGATCTGACGCAACTCGTCAGCGAGTGCCGTGCCATCGCCGCGTTGGTCCTCCCCAAGCGGTGCCAGCGTGCGCAGGGCGGCCTCCAGCTGCCCGGCCTCGAACTGATCCATGGCCTGCCGCCGAAGGCTCTGCTGCCAGCCGATGAGAACCTGCTGGTCCTTTGCCGCGCCTGCGGGGGACTGCAGCAACAGGTTCTGAAGCCTCAGGGCCTCCTGGCGACGACCTTGTTGCCAGAGCTGCAAGGCCCGTTGCCGACGACAACGCCCCACCTCCAGAGGTGTGCTGCCTGGTAGCCAGCTCAGGGCCGCCAGCTGCTCGCTGTAGCGCAGACAGCCCACCAGGTCTCCGCGTTGTTCGGCCTGTCGCAGGCGAATCGGCAGCTGCCGCTCCCACCAATAAGCGGCCGCCAGCAGCGCGAGCACTCCACCCAGGGTCACCCCCAGCCAGATTCGGGGCAGCCGATGGCGCGATAGAGCCAAGGTGAGGCGGCCTGGGGTTGATCTGTTGTATGGACTCGGGAGCGCCGAACGCCGCGACAGTGGCCGCTCAGTGGACCGGTCCCAGCTCCATCGCCGCCAGGGCTGGGCCTGAGCCCGCAGCGGCCAGGTCCTCAGCCTCCAACACCAGCACCCCGTTGCCATCGATGCGGAAGCGCAGGCGCAGACAATCAACCCCCTGTTGACCGGGCTGGCTGAGGGGGATGGTCGCGGGGGGAGAGGTCCACGGGGTCACGGCGGCGGCTCCGGCGGCCCGGCGGCGCAAGACCGGCAGGCCCGCCTCGAAGATCACTTCCGATCGGGCGTCCTGGCAGGGTTCGCCAAAAACGAGTTCCAGCTCGCTCTGGCCATCGCGGCTACAGGCCAGGACCAGCTCCAGCGGCTCGCGGCAGGGCCAGGTCTGCCCGGCCAGGAACAAAGGATGCCAACGGTGGCGCCCGCTGCGTTGATCCCAGCAGCGCAGCGACACCCCCCGGGCCAACACATCCCGCACGGCGACCCCGGGGGTGAGGGCCAGGGCGCCGAGGGCCACCGCCTCCACAGGTCGTGGATCGAGGATCGGCACCCCCGGGCAGCGGCGCGCCAGCCAGGGCCGGATCAGCGGCAGGCGGCTGCCACCCCCCACCGGCAACACCGCCGCTAAGTCAGCGAGCGAGATCCCCGCGGCCCTGGCGGCCGCCAGCACCTGCTCCAGCAGGCCGTCCAGCTGCTCGATCAAGCCGCGGCGCCCCAGGATGGTCTCCAGCCCACGCCTGTCCAGCCGCAGCTCCCGCACGCCGCCCTCGGCCAACGGCAGCAGCTGGACCGCCTCCTCCGCCTCGCTCAGGGCACACTTGAGCCTCTCGGCCTGGCGCAGCAGCTCCCCCTCCAACGGCAGGTCCGGGCAGAGCTCCGCGGCGATCCAATGGTCGATGTCGCGGCCGCCAAGGCGCATCCCAGCCTTGCCGATCACCTCGGCCGTGCGAGGCGCCTGGGCACTGGCGCTGAGATCACGACCCGCGAAGCGCAGCAGCTGGGCGATCGGCGCCGCCCGCCCCTCACCCCCGGGGAGCACCACCAGGGAGAGATCGATGGTGCCGCCCCCCAGATCAACCACCAGCACGCGGCTTCCTGGCGCGAGTCCCACGCCGATCGCGGCGGCCGTGGGTTCGTCAACCAGGGCCAGCTCGGCAATCGGCAGCTCTTCACAGACCCGGCGCAACCACTGGCGATAGCCGCGATAGGCCTCGATCGGTGCCGTGAGCACCAACCGGTTCAGTTCCAGATCCTGGGGGAGCGCCCGCCACAGCTGGCGCAGCAGCAAGGCCCCGGCCTGCTCCGGCGTCAACCCGTTCGGGGCGGGGTCCACGACGCCGGATCCGATCTGGCGCTTGAAATCCCGACACAGCCGCGGATCCTGCCGGTCGGCAAGACCGGCATCCAGCACCTGGCGACCCATCAGGGGCTGGGCTTCGTCGCTGGCCAGCCACAGCAGCGTGGGCACGACACAAGGATCCTCAAGGCTGTAAGGAGGCAGCGCGAGAAGCTGGGGTTCTCCGCCGCCGCCTTGATAAGCCAGCACGGTGGTTGTGCTGCCGAGATCGATGGCCAGGGTTCCCGGCATCGGTTGCGTGGAAGGAAGGGCACCAAACCAATGCCTTCTAAACCGGCCAGGCCGGAAGCGCGGCCCACAATCCGGTTGGGGAGGGCTTGCCACGTCCTTGCTGGCCTAGGTTTGAACCAGATGAACGCTTTCCATGCCAAATCCCACGGGTAGCTCCACGGTGGGTTCCAAGGAAATTGCCCAACGCGCCGAGAGCCTGATCAGGCATGCCCACAACCGCTACCTGACGACCGTGCGCATCGCCTTCCGGGCCAAGCAACGCCGCTTCGACGATTTCGATGGCCTGACGGAGGACAACATGGCGAAGCCGGTGCAGCGAGCCATCATCGAGCTCAGCGACGAACAGGATCAGCCCGACCTTCTGCCCGGCTGAACGGCGCTGCCGATGCTGGTCCAGGAGGGCAAGGGTTGGCGGTTGGTCCATGAGGCCACACGCCAACCCTTTTCTGTGTTGATCGCTGGTGAGGGCTGGGCCGCTGAATTGCGAGCTCGGGAGGCCTTGGCGCTCAGCGATGGCGTTCGGCGCCTGTGCCAGCAACGGGCGTCGCTCACAAGCGCTTTGATGCCCGAGGAGGCGTTGTGTCTGGAGCTGGAACTCGATCTGGCGCCGGGCAGCCTCTGGCTGGAGCTAGATGGAGACCCCCAAGGCTGGAGCCTGAGGTTTGTGCTCACGCCCGCGGATGGCAGCCGAGGCTTGGAGGGGTTGTGGCCCGAGCCGGCCGCTACGGCGCTGATCGCGGCACTGGAGCAACTGGCCATGAACCTGAGGGATGGCGGGCCTGGGCCGAGCGGCTGAGACAGCCGGCACTGCGGCTTTGATCAGAACTGCTAATCGGTTTGGCTGTGTCCAGCTTCCCCCCAGGCTGGCCGTTGTTTTCCACCTGATTTCCCCAGCCGCAAACCAAGGCGGGCCTTGTGTTTGATCCACAGCTGGGGAAATGGCTTGCGGGCTCGTTGTCCGTGGTTGACGTTCTGCCGCCACATGGCATGGCATCGGGACAGATCGCCGAATCCACGACGAGCAAGGCCCGTGGTCGTGGCGGTCTTGCCGCGAGAAAGCCTGCGATTGCCTCTGCTGAAGCTGATTTGACGCCACAGGCCGGCTGTGGGGAACTGGTGTGTCGCAGCCGAGGAGACGTGAATGGCGTGTCAGAAGAGGGTCGATGCCGGGGCTCCAGAGTCCGACCACCCCGGTGCCACCATCAGCCTGTGTGCTGAGGTCCCCGAACCCCTGTTGCTCGCCATGCGGCGCTTCATCGAGGCCCATCCGAACTGGGATCAGTACCGGCTGTTCAAGGCGGCTTTGGCCGGCTTTCTGGTGCAAAACGGCGTCAACAACCGCGGCATCACCCGTTGCTATTTGGCCAATCTGTTTCCCGGGCAAGGGGGATTCGCGTCACCGTCTCGGGCTGACCAAGAGCCAGCGTCAGCGCCAAGCAGGCACAGTCCTGAACCAGACCCGCGCGGTCCCAAGCGGCGGGCGGCCTGATCCAACAGCCGGGCCGCCAGCTCTGCTCGCCCGCCAACCGATTCAGGTCATGGCAGGCGGAGGTGGCTCAGCCAACAGCTCGAGCAGGCGACGGGATGCGGCTTCGCTGACGGGCAGGATCGAGAGGCGGTTGCCCTTGCGCACCACAGCCAAATCCTCGGCTTGAAAGTGACGCCGCAATTCATCCAAGCTCAACAGCCTGGTAAAGGTGGTCACATAGCGCAATCGCGCACAGTCCCAGCGGGGGGATGTGGTTGTTGCACCGGGGTCAAAGTATGGAGATTCTGGGTCAAATTGCGTGGGATCCACCAGGCAAGTTTCAACCACCTCCATCAAACCAACGATGCCGGGAGGATTTGAATTGGAGTGATAAAAGAACGCCAGATCGCCGCTTTGCATCTGGCGCATGAAGTTGCGTGCTTGATAGTTGCGAATGCCATCCCACAGCGTTGTCTGCTCACGCTGGAGATCGGCGATTCCGTACACATTCGGTTCACTCTTCATCAACCAGTAGGCCATGCGCCCAGCTTCTCTGCCAGAGCAAACAGCCTAGAAGCCGACCAACCCTGACGCCCGATCAGCGAATCGGGACCCCTGGCAGATTGGCCCACAAGCATTTGGCGGCGGATCTGGAGTGGTTCAGATCCGCGCGTCGCTGAGTTCCTGCACCAAAAGGCGGAAATGATCGCCGCGGGCCTCGAAGTCGCGATATTGGTCGAAGCTGGCGCAGGCCGGCGACAGCAGCACGCTCTGACAGCCCAAGCGGCTGGCGAGGCGATCGGCTAACGGCACGGCTTGTTCGAGGCCCGCCACGGCATCCAGTACGCCCGTGAAGCCACCCGCCTCCAGCAGGTCGGCGAATTCCCGCTGGGCGGCGCCAAAAAGAATCACGGCCGCGGCCCGTTGGCGAAGGCAACGGATCCAGCCGCTGGCGTCGCCCCGTTTGGACTGGCCACCCGCCAGCACCACCATGGGGCCTGGCAGGGACCGCAGCGCCACCTCGGCGGCGTCGTAGTTGGTGGCCTTGCTGTCGTTGAACCAGGTGATGCCCCGGCAGCTGCGAATGCGCTCCAACCGATGGGGTACGCCGGGGAAGCTGCGGAACGCCGCGTCCATGGCCATCGGCGCCAAGCCCACATGCAGGCCCACGGCCGCCGCCATCAGCATGTTCTGGCGGTTATGGGCTCCTGGCATCGCCAGGGCGTCAGCGGCGAACAGTGGGCCCTGTCGGCCCCAGACCTGCCCCGCCTCAATCCAGAGGAGGGGCTCCAGACCCGCCGGCAGGTCTTGCCGTGGTCCGGCCGTGACCCAATCGGCCCGCTCCCAACTGGCCGCCCGGGAGCGCAGATCGGGATCATCCGCATTGAGGATGCGCAGCTCGGAGCGCTCCAGCAGGGAGCGCTTGATCGCCCGATAGGCGTCGAGCGTGCCGTGCCGCTCCAGGTGATCAGGGGTGAGGGTGGTCCAGACGCCGATGCGGGGGGCGATCGGCGCCGCGGCCTCAATCTGATAGCTACTGATTTCGGCCACCAGCCAATCCGGCGGCGGCCCGCCCGATTGCCCGCGCTGCAAGGCCAGCTCAGCCGCGGAAAAGCCCACATTGCCGCACATGGGGGCATCCAGTCCGGAGGCCGTGAGCAGATGGTGGACGAGCTGGGTGACCGTCGTCTTGCCATTGGTGCCTGTGATGCCGACCCAGGGAACCGCGGCGAGAGCCTGCCAGGCCGGTACCAGTTCGCCCTGAACCGGGATGCCTTGCCCCCGCAGTTCGTTCAGGACCGGGTGATCCCAGGCGATGCCAGGACTGACAACCACGCTGGTGGGGTGCCGCAAATCCCCCTGGAAGGCCGCGCCGGTGAGCGGTGTGTTGAGCCGCACGGCGATCCCTTCGGCGCCAAGCTCGCCGGCCAGGGCTTCGAGGCGGTCATCGCGGCGACTTTCCAGCACCACCACCTCATTCCCCTGGGCCCGCAACAAGCGCGCCGCTCCGACGCCGGAGCGCCCCAGACCCAGGACCACGACAGGCGAACCAGACGCAGGGGAGTGGGGGCCAGACAACAGACCGATGGTGAGAAATGGGCGATACTGGAATCGAACCAGTGACTCCTACCGTGTCAAGGTAGTGCTCTACCTCTGAGCTAATCGCCCGATGCAATGGCCACGTCTGACTATAACGTCAAGGCTGCCAGGATTTGGTCGTTAGCCAACTTTGACCTGGATGTCCGGAATGAAACATTCCCAACAAACCTTAGGTTTCTGTTGACGACGCACAGCCTGGTATTGGCGGCAGCAACGTGGTGTTGGCGACTGACAGCCTGGCCTTGGCCAAAGCAGGCATAGATTAGCAGTCCGGCACTCAGCTGGCACGCCGGCGCATCGCCACCCGTAATCGTCCGCGCTGGGTGGGGGTCACCGTGAGTATCGCCAGTTCACCCCGCCCCTCCAATCGCACCCGATCCCCCTCCTGCAACAGACGGCTGGGGCTGCTGACCGGCTGCCAGTTCAACCGCACCGCTCCCGCTCGGATCAGGGCGGCCATCTTGCTGCGCGATAGCCCAAATCCCGCCGAGGCCAGCGCATCCAGCCGCAAGGAAGCCTCCACCGTGGTCAGATCCCTCGGCGCGGCGGTTCGGGGAAAGCGCAGGTCGCTGAGCGGACGCCGCTCACAGCGCACCGGCACGGAACGGAGCAGGGCCTCGCGGCCATCCAGCCGCCCGGCCAGTTCCGCCGCCACCACAACCTGGGCGCCGCGGTCGCCCAGCAACCAGAGATCTCCGAGTTCTACCGGGTTGGCGCCGATCTCAAGCAACAGGGCCTGGAACTCCGCCGCACTGGCCGGATCGAACAAAAAGTTACCGCTGATCTCAAGGCCTTGCAGCGCTGGCGGTGCCAACCCGGCGGGCTGGTTTCGGTCGGCCCCAGATGTGGCGTCGCCCCCAGATGTGGCGTCGCCTCCGCCAGTGGCGTCGCCCCCAGCCGCCGCGGCGCCCCCCTCCACCTCAAGGGCGGCAGCTGGACTGAGTTCCAGCTGGCGACGCTCGGCGTTGGCGTAGCCCCCGTCGGAGCGCAGCACCAGTTCGCTGAGGGGCTCCAGCAGGGTTTCGCAGGCCTCCCGCAGAGCTGGGTCGAGGAAGCCGGTGCGGATGGGCTGCCAGGTGCGCAGGGCCCGCTCCGCCGCCTGCAAAACGGGTTCGAGCTCGGCCGCCCGCGGCTGGCCGGCCAGCAGCGCCTGACGCGGCAGCATCGTCAGGCTTCCCCGAGGCGCACCACGGCCCGTGGCCGAGCCTGCTGCAGCGCCGCCCAGGGGAGATCGGCCTGACCCTCCGACTCAATCAAAAGGAGCCAGTTGCCTTCATCCAGGCGATTGCGCAGGCTGCGCAGCCGATCGTCATCTTCAGACGTAACGCTTGCCGCGGCCGCAAAGCTGCCCATCAGGCCCGAGCCCATCCCCAGCAAGCCACCGATCAGCGGTTCTCCCCAGGGTCCCACCGCATCAAAGGTGTGCAGGTCGGTGATCTGGGTGAAGGTGAGACCAGCCATGAAGCCGAAGGGCATCAACCAACGCGCCATCGCCCGCTGTCGTCGCCGCCTGCCGGCGCCGGGATCGAGGCGCTCCACCTCCGCCAGCGCCGTGTCGCCCGGACCCACCACCACCATCCCTGTCAGGCCCGGCAACTCGGTGCTGAGCCGCTGGCGCAGCCGCTCCAGCCGCTCTCGATCCTCAAGGACCACCACCACACAAAGGGACACGCTTCTGCTCCAGTTGGGCGCGGGGAGGCGCCGGACGTCGCTCTCTACACTGCACCTTCGGCTGGTTTGTCCAACCTGCCCTCCCCTAGGGTTCGGCCCAGTGCGCAGTCCCATTGTCGTGGCGAGCTGTTTGAGAGCGCCACGCACCTTGGGCAGCCGCCGCGCCAGCCCCAATGTCCTCCTGATCCCAAGCTTTCGCGTTGGCCATGACCAAGGTTCTGGTTTCCGATCCCATTGATCAGACAGGGATCGAGATCCTGTCCCAGGTGGCCGAGGTGGACGTCCGCACCGGCCTGGCGCCCGAGGAGTTGAAGGCGATCATCGGCGGCTATGAGGCCCTGATGATCCGCTCTGGCACCCAGGTCACAAGCGAGATCATCGATGCCGCGCAGCGGCTTCGCATCATCGGTCGCGCCGGGGTTGGGGTCGATAACGTCGACGTGCCGGCCGCAACGCGCCGTGGCGTGCTCGTGGTCAATTCGCCGGAAGGCAACACGATTGCCGCCGCCGAACACGCCCTGGCCCTGATGCTGTCGTTGTCGCGGCATGTGCCCCATGCCCATGCCAGCACGATGGCTGGTGGCTGGGATCGCAAGACCTTTGTGGGCAACGAGCTCTACAAGAAAATCCTCGGAGTGGTCGGCCTAGGCAAGATCGGCTCCCATGTGGCACGGGTGGCCCGTGCGATGGGGATGGATGTCGCCGCCTACGACCCCTTCGTCTCACCCGAGCGTGCCCAGCAGATGCAGGTTCGGCTGCTGCCGCTAAACGCTCTGTTTGCCGAAGCCGATTACATCAGCCTGCACCTGCCCCGCACCCCGGAAACGGAAAACCTGGTCAACGCCCAGCTGCTGCGCACCATGAAGCCGACGGCGCGGCTGGTGAACTGTGCCCGGGGCGGCATCGTCGATGAAGCGGCCCTGGCCGAAGCGGTCACCGCCGGCGTGATCGCCGGCGCAGCTCTGGATGTTTTCGCCAAAGAGCCCTTGGCGGCCGATTCCCCCTTGCGCTCGGTGCCGGAGCGACTGATCCTCACACCCCATCTCGGCGCTTCCACCGAGGAGGCCCAGGAGAATGTGGCCATCGACGTGGCCGAGCAGATCCGCGATGTGCTGCTCGGCCTGCCGGCCCGCAGCGCAGTGAACATCCCTGGCCTCAGCGCTGAGGTGCTGGAGCAGCTCAAACCCCACCTACTCCTGGCCGAAACCCTGGGCCAGCTGATCAGTCAGCTGGCCGGTGGCCAGATCAGCGAACTGGAAGTGCGCCTGCAGGGTGAATTCGCCGCCCATCCTGCCCAGCCTCTCGTGGTGGCAGCCCTCAAGGGCGTTCTCTCCACTGCCCTAGGGGACAGCATCAACTACGTGAACGCCAGCCTGGAGGCCCGCGAACGTGGGATTCACGTGCTGGAGGTGAAAGATCCAGCCAGCCGCGATCTGGCGGGAGGATCCCTCCAGCTGGTGAGCCGCGGCGCCCGGGGCAGCCACAGTGTGACCGGAGCGGTCTTCGCCGATGGTGACCTGCGCATCGTCAACCTTGATGAATTCCCGGTGAATGTGGCGCCCAGCCGCCACATGCTGATCACCCGCCACCGCGACATGCCAGGCATCATCGGCCAGCTCGGCTCACTGCTGGGAGAGCACAACGTCAACATCGCCTCGATGCAGGTGGGCCGCCGCATCGTGCGGGGTGATGCCGTGATGGTGCTCAGCCTCGACGACCCGATCCCGCCGAGCCTGCTGGCCAGCATCCATCAGATCAACGGCATCCAGACCGCCCATCCGGTCACGCTGTAATGGCGAAGGGGGGTGCTGATGCCACTGCCGTGCCCCGGCCGGCCGAGGGCCCTGGCTGGTGGCGGCTGGAGATGGCCTGCCCCGCGGAGCTTGAGGAGTCGTTGTTGTGGCGGCTGGGGGATTTGGACATCACCCGGGTTGCGCTGCAACAGCCGCCCGAGCGTCCCGAGGATCGTGAACTGGTGGCCTGGCTTCCCGAAGCTGATTGGCCCGAGGCGCGCCACGCGGAACTCGAGCGGGCCCTGGCCCCGCTTGCGGAACCCTTCGGCCTGGTTCTACCGCCCCTGCGTTGGCGGCGGCAGAGCGACGAGGATTGGAGTCTGAGCTGGAAGCGCCACTGGCAACCGGACCCGGTTGGGCAGCGGCTGCTGATCCTGCCCGCCTGGCTGGAGGCCCCCGCAGAGCTGGCCGATCGCCTGGTGCTGCGGATGGATCCGGGCAGCGCCTTCGGCACCGGCAGCCATCCCACCACGCGCCTGTGCCTGGAGGGATTAGAGCGTCTCGCCCGCAGCGGCAGCCTCGCCAACGCCACGGTGGCGGACCTCGGCTGCGGCACCGGCATCCTCGCCTTGGCGGCCTTAGCGCTTGGGGCTCGGGGAGCCTGGGCCTGCGATACCGACGGGCTTGCGGTGCTGGCAACCGTCAGCAACGCCCAGCTCAACCCCCGCTGGAGCGCAGCCGCAGCCGTCGACGGCAGGGCGGCGTCGGGACCGCAGGCAGCCGGGAGGCTGCAGGTGGCACGGGGATCGATCGAGCGGCTGGAGCAGCTGCTGGCCGGCCGGCCGGCGGATGTGCTGCTCTGCAACATCCTCGCTCCGGTGATCGGAGCGCTCTGCCCGGCCTTTCACACAGTGCTCAACCGCCAGCATGGCGTGGGCCTGCTGAGCGGCTTGCTGGTGGAGCAGGTGCCGGCCCTGCAGACGCAACTGGCAACCGCCGGGTGGCAAGCCGAGCTGAGCGCCAGCCAGGGCCCCTGGGCCTTGCTGACGATTCGGCCACTGCAGGATGTTGCATAAGATACTCTGATCTGTAAGCCCGGTCCGATTGGCCTTCTCCCCGGTAACGCCCAAAAACCTCCAGGAAAGTCCGTTCGCGATGTAGGAAGGTGCAGTCCTGCAGGTTTCGGGTTCAACCTGAGCCCTGTGAGCCCCTCTCCCTTTCATGGCTACCTACAAGGTCACCCTGGTCAACGAGTCCGAAAAGCTCAACGTGACTATCGATGTCGATAACGACGTCTACATCCTTGACGCCGCTGAGGAGCAAGGAATCGATCTTCCTTATTCCTGCCGTGCAGGGGCATGTTCCACCTGCGCCGGTAAGATCACCTCAGGCCAAGTCGATCAGACGGATCAAAGCTTCCTGGACGACGACCAGATTGCGGCTGGTTACGTGCTCACCTGCGTGGCGTATCCCCTCTCGGATTGCACGATCACAACCCACACCGAAGAAGAGCTGTACTGAGCTCTCTGTCTCTCCATCCTTTGCGGCCACCCTGCGGGGTGGCTTTTTTAATGGCGTCTTTACCCTGCCCGCCGGCTCAAGCGCTGCTGCCCTCCGGCACGGAACACCCCAGTCCTGGCGGTCAGTACAGCTACCGAATCCTCGGTCCGTGTTGCCGGCTGTTCGACCGAGAGGAGCTGCCCTGGCCCTGCTGCCGCCTTGCCTGGCGGAGCAAAGAACCAAGCTGGCGACGAATCGGCCGCCGCTTCGTGGCCGATCTCGCCGCCCGCCGTTGCCCGTCCTACGCCGTGGAACTGCTGCAGCCGGGTGCGCGGCCAACCCGCACAGTGCTCACCCTGTTCGCCCAACGCCTGGCGCCGGAGCTGCAGGAGTGGTGGTATAGCCGCCAGCCTGCCTCGCTGGATCCAGGCAATCGTGAGCCGCCGCCGACCCGGTCGCCGGACCTGTGCCTGCCGGATCCCGGAAGCGAACCCGCCGGCGCCTCGCCTGGTCGTTAGGGGGGACCGGCACAGTCCGCCCATGGAAAAGCCCCGGTCGGCGCCGGGGCTGATCCTGAGCGATGGTGTTGGTTGGCGAGGATTTAGGTCGCAGCGTCTGCCAAGGGGACCTTCACTTGGTGGGTGCGATCAGCTTGCCGCCGGGGTCAGAAGTAGATCTTGCCACCACCCCACTGCTGCCCTTGAACCTTGGGAGCGACAAGGATGTAGCCAGCAATGAGGCGCAAATCTTCATCATCTAGGTCGCGCATCTTTACGAACACATCACTGCTACGCAGGCTGGGATGAACATCTGAAATACTATATTCGCCATCATAGGAAGTAGGATCCTTCATGTAGTCGACGAGCGCATCTACGCTGTCGCGGGGCGGTGTGGCTAGGGCCAGGGTTTCAGGATCCAGGCCAACGTTCTGATTGGTCTTGGTGATGCCACCGGCGTGACAGGTGCCGCAGCTGTTGTTGAACAAGCGTCGTCCCGTCTTGATCTCCTGCTCACTGAAAGTGACAAGACTGCCTTCCCCGCTTGCCGGAACCGTGAGGGTGGCCGCATCCCATTGGGCGGCTCGTGCGGGGGCGGCAAAGCAGACCAGCCATGCCAAGGGCAGAACCAAGGCGGTTCGAACGATGGCGCGAATGACCGGGGCAAGGAGGGGGGCCATGGGAGAAGCCGGCGAAAAGGCGGTGAAACCGCAACTGAGCCCTTGTATCACGGCCACAGGGGCCCAGTCTGGGGAATCACGCGAACTGTTGCAGGGCCGTGGCCGGGCTGGCCCGTCGCACGTCCAGCTCAAGAAAATCGTGGGCCAGCAGGGTGCTGGGGAAGATGGCGCGCGCCTCCGCCAAGAGGTCGTCTGGAGTGATCGGGTTGCCGGGGCCGTAGCGGGGGCTGAGATGGGTGAGCACCAGTTGGCCCACGCCCGCGGCCAAGGCGGTCTGGGCGGCCATCGTGCTCGTGGAATGCTGACGGGCGAAGGCCAGCTCAGCCTCACCATGGGCAAAGGTGGATTCGTGAATCAGCAGGTCCGCGCCTCGGGCCAGCTCCACCGCCGCCTCCGAGAACACCGTGTCGGTGCAGTACACCACGCTGCAGCCAGGCAGCGGCGCGGCGCAAAGCGAAGCGCCGTCGATGAGGCGCCCATCGTCCAGGGTGACCCGCTCGCCGCGCTTCAACCGCGCGTAGATCGGCCCAGGTGGTATCCCCAGCCGCTGCGCTTCCCCCACATCGAAACGGCCCGGACGCGGCTTCGTCTCGATCCGGTAGGCATAGGCCGGCACCCGATGGGTGAGGGGAGCGCAGCGCACCTGAATGTCCCCATCATCAAGCAGCAGCGAGCCGCGTTCTGCGCACTCGCGCACGGTATGAAAGCGGAGGGGGTAGCCGATGCGGGTGGAGCTGCAGCGCAGCGCCCCCTCCAGAAATGGCTGGAGGGGATCGGGCCCGTAAAGGTCGATGCCATCACAGGTGCCCGCCAGCCCCAGGCTTGCCAACAGTCCTGGCAGCCCGAACACATGGTCGCCGTGCATATGGGTGATGAACACCCGACGCAGCTGCGACACCCGCAACGGGCTGCGCAGGAACTGGTGCTGGGTGCCCTCGCCGCAGTCGAACAGCCACAGCTCCGCCCGTTGCGGCAGCCGCAAGGCGACCGAGGAAACGTTGCGACCCCGGGTCGGGACACCGGAGCTTGTGCCGAGAAAGGTAACCTGCACGCGGGTTGGCCATCAGCCGCATGCTGCCACGGGGTAAGCGGCAGCCGCTCGTCACCGTGCGCCTGGGGGAGAGGCCCTGGCGCTCTTGCGCAAGTGGCGGCAGAATTGCGCGCCTTTCCCAGTGCTCCCCGTGCCGATCCTCTCTCCCCGCACGGCGGTGGCGGCACTGCGGCGTCGGTTGCCGCTGCTGATCCTGCCGACAAGCCTGCTGTTGCTCGGAGCCGCGGCCAGCTCCCAGGTCTTCCCTGTCCGGAAGGAGTCCAGCCTGCAGCCCTCCAGTCAGGACATGCAGATCCGCGTGCTGCTCCAGCAGGATGACGAGCTTCGAGTGGGCGCTGGCGGTGGGCCTTTGCAGATCAGCGACGGGCGCGGAGCCCTGCTGCGGGAGCTGGCTGCCGGCGACGAGCTGCGGCTCACACCTGGCCCCTCGGGCCTGATCGTGGAGCGTCGCGGCACCAACCCGGCGATCCTGGCCTCGGGGCTACGGGAGGTGTGGATCGGCCCGCCGGAGAAAGCGACCGGCCAGGCGGTGCTGCTGCTGGGCGGCAAGCCGTTCCGTGGTCGGGTGCAGGTGCGGCTCAACGGGGGCCAGTTGCAGGCGATCAATCACATCTCGCTAGAGCTCTACCTGGTAAGCGTGGTCGGCAGCGAGATGCCGGCCAGCTGGCCCCAGGCGGCTCTCCAGGCCCAGGCGGTGGCTGCTCGCACCTACGCGCTGGCCCGGCGGCGACCCAGTGAGCCCTTCGATCTTCGGGCCACGGTGGTGAGCCAGGTATACCGGGGGGTAGACGGCGAAACCCCTTCAACCCGGGAAGCGGTGGCCAGCACCAGCGGACAGGTGTTGCTGTACAAAAACGCTCCGATTGAGGCGGTGTTCCACAGCAGCAGCAGCAGCGGCCGCACCGAGAGCAGCGGCGAACTCTGGACTCAACAGCTCCCGTATCTCGTGAGCGTGCCCGACTTCGATCACAACAGCCCCGTGCACAGTTGGCGCACCCGCTTTGAGCCCGCGGACCTTCGCCGTCTCTTTCCGGAGACCGGTGGGCTGCAACGCCTCGAGGTGCTGAACCAGAGCAACTCCGGTCGCATCCGCCGCGTGCGGCTTGTGGGGCCGTTGGGTTCGCTGCTGCTCACAGGAGCGGAACTGCGTCAGCGGCTTGGTCTGCGCAGCACGATGGTGCAGCTGGAGCTGATCAGCAACCAGCCCCAGGCTGCCGCTCCCGCCGCCGGAGCCGCTGCCGGAGCCCCTGCCGGAGCCACTGCCGCTCCCGCCGGCGGAGCCGCTGCCGGAGCCACCGTTCGAATTCCGGTGGTCGCGGCCCCTGCCCAGCCGCTCAGAGCGGCGGTCAGCGAGGCGGTTTCGCTGCCTGATTCCGCTTCAGGGGCCTGGGGCACCCCGCCACCATCGCTGCCGCCTGTGCAGCTCTCACCAGCCAACTCAGCCCTGGCGCAGCCGCCTCGGCGCCTTGATGCACCAGCGCTGATGGTCGCAGGCCAAGGTTTCGGCCATGGCGTGGGCATGAGCCAATGGGGGGCCTATGGCATGGCCCTGCAGGGCCGTAGCTACGGGGAGATCCTGCAGCACTACTACCGTGGAGTGGAGCTGAAGCCCTTCCGAGCCAGCAGCTTCTAGATCCGCAGCCTCAGATCCATCGTGGCGTGCACCGGAGCCGGCGCCCCAACAGCTCAACAACCCGATCCCCACGGGACTCCCATCCGGGAAGGATGGCCAGGCGGCAGCCCTGCTGACGAGCGACCCTCAGGCTGGCGGGTGCTGGTGTTTGCCAGCCGCGATCAACTGGCCGAGGACGTGGCCAGGATCTTGCTGCGACGGCAGCTGAGCCAGCCGCGCCGCCCCCTCGGCCTCGCCACGGGGCAGACGATGGCACCGATTTATGCCGCCCTGGCCGAGGGCGTTCAACGGTTGCCTGGGCCGCAGCGGCAGAAGCTGCGTCGAGATTGGCTGAGCTTCAACCTCGATGAGTACCTCGGCCTCGGGGCAGGCGATCATCCCTCGTTCCGGGCCACGATGAATAGGCATCTCACCATGCCGCTGGGCCTGGACCCTGATCGGGTCCTGGTGCCGGATGGACAGGCCGCTGATCCGCAACGGGAGGCCGAGCGCTACGCCGCAACCCTGGCGGAGGCAGGCGGGCTGGGGTTGCAGCTGCTCGGGCTTGGCCTCAATGGCCATGTGGGCTTCAACGAACCCCCCTGTGGGCCGGAGGCCCCATGCCGCTGCGTCCGGCTAAGCCCTTCCACGCGCAATGCCAATGCCTCCGCGTTCGGCGGTGAGGCGACAGCGGTGCCCGAACAGGCGATCACTCTGGGATTGCGCGAAATCATGGCGGCCAGCGAGATCCTTCTGGTGGTGACGGGGGCCAACAAGGCGGCCATCCTGCAGGAGCTGCTGCGCCAACCGGCCACTCCCCAGCTTCCGGCCAGCTGGTTGAAGGGCCACCCGGCGCTGACGCTGATGGTCGATGCGGCCGCCGCGCCAGGGGCGCTGGTGGATTGACGCGCCACGCCAAGCGACGGAATTGGCCGGGGGGCTTGAGAGCGGCAAGGTCAGCTGGCGGGAGCGCCACCCTTCCTCCTCCCTGGCCTGCGCCGGGGCGGAGCGGATTCAGCTGGCGGGAGCCATCAACGATTCGATCAAGGCCTCATCGGCCTCCAGGTTCGAGGTCACACTGCGCACGTCATCCAGGTCATCGAGGGCATCCAACATGCGCAGGCAGGCCCGCAGCTGATCTGGATCCTCCAGTTGACAGGACGTGGAGGCGATCCAGCGATGCTCCCAGCTCGCCACCGCCAGCCCTCGGCCGCGCAGGGCCGCCTGTAAGGCCTCGAGGTCGCTAAAGGCCCCCTGGACCTCCGTGCCATCCGCTTCGAACTGGTACCCCTGAACCGCTGGTCCCCCGGCTGCTTCCAGGTCGACAAGGATCTCGAGCAACTCCTCCTCGGGCAGCAGGGGCGGACGGAGCCACACGACGGCGCGCATGGCGAAGAGATAGCTCACGCAGCCGCTTTCACCGAGATTGCCGCCGTGCTTGGAAAAGGCAAGCCGCAGGTCAGCGGCGGTGCGGTTGCGATTGTCCGTGAGGGCCTCAATCAGCACGGCCACACCGCCGGGCCCATATCCCTCATAGCGAACGGACTCGAACTGGTCGGCCTCAGCCCCGCCCTGACCGGAGCCCTTGGCGATGGCCCGTTCGATGTTGGCATTGGGGACTCCGGCGGCCTTCGCCTTCTCAATGGCGGTGCGCAGCTGAAAGTTACCCGCGGGGTCGGCACCACCTCTGGCAGCAACCGTGATCTCGCGTCCCAGCCGGGTGAACACAGCGCCGCGTTTGGCATCGACCACCGCCTTGGTGCGTTTGATCTGAGCCCATTTGCTGTGGCCGGCCATGGAGTCAGGCGGAATGGAAACTGGTGATGGCTGCTGACCGTACGGCAGGCTTGCGACGGAGTGCGACTGGGGGACGGCCAGTTCAGGGGCGATCCGGCCAGGTGCCATCCCGGCGAGAGGGAAAGTGTGGCAAAGGGGGCCGGGGCATGAGCGATCCGTGAAGCCTTCAGCCGCTGGCCTCCAGCACCAGGCATGGTTGCAACGCGCCATCGCCGGCATAGCGGGCCATGCCGGCCAGGTCCCCCGAGGGCAGCAGGATGACCACCGGGTCGTCCAGGAACAGGCCCGATGCGGCTTGGGGCTCCACCTCCAACCGACGGCCGCAGCGCCAGCCCGCGACCTGATCGGCCGCCAGGACTTGGCGCGGCAGGGCGGCCAGGGCCGGCAATGGATCCAACAGGGGGGGCAGAGGCCCGGACTCCAAGGACTGAAGCGGCACGGCCTGTTCCAAGGCGAAGCCGAGGGCAGCGGTGCGGCGCAATTCAGCCAGGCAGCCACCACAACCGAGACATTCGCCGATGTCCCGCGCTAGCGAGCGGATGTAGGTGCCGGCGGAGCAGCGCACGGCAACGCTCAGCAGGCCGCGCTCCGCATCCATGTGGAGAAGCTCGAGCTGGTGGATGGTGACCGGACGGGG